>DAHUZJ010000098.1 GCA_027306585.1 Acidimicrobiaceae bacterium
ACCGGGGGGTGGGGCCCTTCACCCACAACGACCCCGCCGACCGGCCGGCCGACGTGTTCGGGGGGGAGGTCACCCTCTACACCGGCGGGGACCACCCCTCCTCGCTCCTGCTCCCCGTCGTGCCGCCCAGGGCGTGAGCCGGGGCGGGCCCACCGACCGGGCGGTCCGGGGTAGGAAGGGGTCATGGTCGAACTGTCCGTGAACGGGCGCGCCCACTCGGTCGACGTCCCAGAGCGCACGCCGCTCCTGTGGGCCCTGCGAGACGAGCTCGGTCTCCTGGCCGCCAAGTACGGCTGCGGGCTGGAGCAGTGCGGTGCCTGCTCCGTGCTGGTCGACGGCGTGGTGCAACCCTCCTGCCGGCTGCCCGTGTCGGACGTCGCAGGGCTGGAGGTCACCACCCTGGAGGCCCTGCGGGAGCAGCCCGACGGGCGACGGGTGGTCGAGGCACTGGTCGCCGCCAATGCCGGCCAGTGCGGCTACTGCCTGCCGGGGATCGCCGTGACGCTGACGTGGCTGGTGCGGCGGTCGCCGGTCGCCTGGGAGGAAGCGCTGCGCGCCCTCGACGACCACCTGTGCCGTTGCGGCTCGCACCCGAGGATCTTGCGGGTCGCCCGCCAGCTCCTCGCCGCCGGATCGGGGGACCCGCCGGCGGAGCCGGCATGACCGGCCCGGCACGGCCGGGTGGGGCCGTCCCCGCCCTGACCGAGGACGGCCGGCTCGTCGCGGGCGAGGACGAGCCGCGGCGACGCGTCCTCGGCTCCCTCGTCGGCCACCCCGAGGTCGACCGCTGGGTGGACCTGGCGGTGGAGGGGCGCGTCCGGGTCCGGACGGGCAAGGTCGAGCTGGGCCAGGGCATTCGGACCGCCCTTGCCCTCCTGGCGGCGGAGGAGCTGGGTGTCGACCCCGCGCTCGTCGACGTGGTGCCGGCATCCACCGACGCCGCACCCGACGAGGGGTTCACCGCCGGGAGCCGCTCTGTCGAGCAGAGCGGGGTCGCCGTCCGTCAGGCGTGCGCCCACGCCCGGCGGCTGCTGGTGGAACGGGCCGCGGCGCGCCTCGGGGTGCCCGCGGACCGGCTGACCGCCGACGACGGTGTCGTCCGCGGACCGGACGGGCCCTCGGTCAGCTATTGGGAGCTGGCGGCCGAGGGCCCGTTCCACTTTCGGGTGACGGAGCCGGCCCCGTTGCGGCCGGCCGCCGAGCACCGTTACGTCGGGCGCGGCATGCGACGCCTCGACCTCGCGGCCAAGATCTCCGGTGCACCCGCGTACGTCGCGGACCTCCGGCTGCCCGGCATGCGGTTCGCGCGTGTCGTCCGCCCGCGCCGGCGCGGGGCACGCCTGACGTCGGCACCGCCCGCCACCGCGGGTGGCGCCGACGTGGTCTGCAAGGGCAGCTTCGTCGCCGTGGTCGCCGACTCGGAGGCCCGTGCCGCGTCGGCGGCCGCCGAGCTGGCGGCGACGCTCGACTGGACGGACCCGCCGCCCTTCCCGGCAGGCGCCGCCGATCCGGGCTACATGGCCCGCCACGTCGTCGCGTCCTACCCCGTCGCGGACGGCATCGCCCGCGACGAGCCCCCGCCGCCTCGCCCGGCACCGTCCGCCGGGGGCGGCGCGGTGCTGCGGGCCCGCTTCACCAAGCCGTTCCTGCTGCACGGATCGATCGGGCCTTCGGCGGCGGTGGCGTTGGCCGACGACGGTCGGCTGACCGTCTGGACCCACAGCCAGGGCATCGGCTTCCTCCGCCGGGCGCTGGCGCCGCTCGTCGGCCTGGCCGTCGACAGGATCACCGTGCACCATCTCGACGGTGCCGGCTGCTACGGGCACAACGGCGCGGACGACGCCGCCTGCGACGCGGCGCTGGTGGCCGTCGCCCACCCTGGCCGGCCGGTCTCGCTCCGCTGGAGCCGAGACGACGAGCACGGCCACGAGCCCATGGGGGCGGCAATGGCGATCGAGCTGGAGGCCGGCCTCGACGCCCGGGGACGCATCGCCACCTGGTGCCAGGAGATCCGCACCTACCGGCACAACAGCCGGCCCATCCCGCAGCCGTCGGGCACGCGCCTGTTGGCGGGTTGGTCGCTCGATCCAGCAGTCGAACGCTCCCGGGCGACGCCGATGCTCGACTTCGAGGCAGGCGGCCACCGCAACGGCACCCCCGCCTACCGCTTGCCCACCAGCTGGATCGTCAAGCACGACGTCGACGACGGCACGGCGCTGCGCACCTCGGCCCTGCGGGGGCTCGGCGCGCCCGCCAACGTCTTCGCCATCGAGTCGTTCGTCGAGGAGCTGGCGGAGGCCGCCGGTGCCGACCCGGTGCAGTTCCGGCTCGACCACCTCGACGACCCCCGTGCCCGCGCCGTCATCGAGGCGGCCGTCGAGATGGCCGGGGGGCTGGAGGCACCCGGCGGGCTCGACGCACCCGGGAGGGGGCTCGGCTTCGCCCAGTACGAAGGCTCCATGACGTATGCCGCCGTCGTCGTGGAGCTGGAGGTCGACCCGCGCACCGCCGTCGTGCACCTGCGCCACGCCTGGATGGCGGCCGACGCCGGCGAGGTGATCGACCCCGACGGGCTCACGAACCAGCTGGAGGGAGGCCTCGTGCAGGCGGCCAGCTGGGCGCTGCTCGAACAGGTCCGCCTGGACGAGGACGGGGTGGCCAGCCGGGACTGGGAGAGCTACCCCATCCTGCGCTTCGGGCAGGTGCCCGAGATCGAGACGCAGCTCCTCGACCATCCGGGCACACCACCGCTCGGGGCCGGTGAGGCATCCTGCGGGCCGACGGTGGCGGCCATCGCCAACGCCTTCTACCAGCACACCGGCGTGCGGGTCCGCGACCTGCCCCTCGACCCGGCACGTGTGCGCGTGTCCCTCGACGCGCTGCTCTGACGCCCGCGACGGGGGCTCGCCGACCGCTCGACCTCGCCGACCGCTCTACCGCGCCGGGCGTCCCGCCTGCAGCTGGCTGGCCCCGAACGCGCCGCCGCCCCGGGCGGAGACCCGGGGCGGCAGTCTGACGGGCACGCGGTGAGCGACCCGCCGGCGGCGTCCTGCCGCCGTCAGGTGGACGGCTCGAGCCAGGGGGAGAGCCCGGCCGCCTCGATCCCGGCCGCCGCGCACTCCTCGTCGTGGTCCGAGCTGTCGCCCGAGACCCCGACCGAGCCGACGATCCGGCCGGCGGCGTCCCGGATGGGGATCCCCCCGGCGACCGGGATCATCCGGCCGCCGGCCAGCACGCCGAGGGCCGCAAAGAACTGCGGCATCCGCTGGGCCCGGTCGGTCAGCTCCCGGGACGGCCACCCCATGGCCAGCACGCCCCATGCCTTGGCGAACGCCACGTCGACCCGCATGATGCTCGACCCGTCCGACCGCTTGGCCGCCACCAGGTGGCCGCCGGGGTCCAGCACCACCGCCGTCAGTGGGGAGTAGCCGCGGGCCACTCCCTCACGGAGGGTGACGTCGACGACGGTCGACGCTTCTTCGAGCGAGATGACCGCCGTCTCAACCGGCAAGGGTGATCTCCTGCACCGGGAACGTCGAGATCATCTCGGTCCGGTCCTCGTGGACGATCAGCATCTCCTCGATGCGCACGCCGAAGTCGTGCACCTTGCCGTGCTGGGTCTCGAGGGCGAACACCATGCCCGGCTCGATCGTCTGGGGGTAGTCCAGCGACCAGATCCGGGAGATGACCGGCATGTCGTACTGCGCCAGGCCCAGGCCATGGCCCCACAGGTTGGCGGCCGCCTCGTCCTCGTCCTGGTAGCCCCAGGTCTCCATGGCCGAGGGCCACTTCGAGGCGATGTCACGCGTGGTGGCACCGGCCTTGACGGCGTCGATCGAGTCGTACAGCCACTTGAGGGCGGTGTCGTAGTAGCTGCGCTGCTCGTCGGTCGGCTTCCCGCCCACGCAGAAGGTGCGGTAGTAGCACGACTTGAAGCCGTTCCAGGTCAGCGCAGCCAGGTCGATGATGACCAGCTCACCCGGCCGGATGATCCGGTCGGAGAAGTTCCGCCAGTTGGGCCAGGCGTTCGGGCCCGACGACACGATGACGTCCTCGACGTCCTCCATGCCGGGGATGTCGTAGAGGTACTTCATGCCGAAGGCGGTGACCTGGTTCTCGGTCAACCCGGGCTTGAGGAACTTGGAGAACTCGTAGTGGAGGCCGTCGCCGATGGCGCCGACGATCCGCATGGCCTCCTGCTCGTCCTGGTTCTTCACCGAGCGCGCCTCGACCATCGGGGTCATGCCGTCGGTCCAGTTGACGCCGGCCCGCTCGAAGGCCCGGATCATGTTGATGTCGATGAAGTCCACGCCCAGGGGCTGGTCCTTCACGCCGGCCTCCTCGAGCGCCTCGAGGATCGAGGTGGTGAACTTGGCCACCTGCGCCTCGGAGGCCGGACCGGCCGCGCCCTTGATCCACGAGTAGGAGTGCCGGACGTTCTCGGGCTGCAGCCAGGGCGAGTGCTTGCGCACGTGGATCCCGATGTCACCCTGCTCGAAGAGGATCGGCTCCCGCCCCTCCACCAGGATGGCGTAGCGAAGCCCCGGCTTCAGCCGGTTCCACCCCGGCGTGAGGGTCGAGGTGATGTAGCGCACGTTCTCGTCGTACATGCACAGGATGGCCCCCAGGCCGTGGCGACGCATCGCCGCCCGCGCCCGGTCGAGGCGGAACGCGCGCATCCGCCCCCAGTTGATCCGCTCCTGCCAGTCCATGCCAACCGCGCCAAATGAGGCCATCGGTTCCCGTCACTTCCTTTCTGTGCTGCCGCTCTGGGTCCCTCGTTCCGTCAGCCCCACGCGCCGGTTGCCCGGGGCGCCTCCCGCCGGGGCGGGCGTGGGGCGGGCGCCGTCGTCGTTGTCGCGTCAGCCGATGACGGCCTCGGCGATCACCCGGACGTCGTCGTCGTCCAGCAGGCCGTGGAGCTCGAGCGACCGCACCTTCACTCGCTGGAGGATCTCCAACTGCTGCTCGGCGCTGGCCTTCAGGCCCAGTCGCTCCATCGCCTCGGCGATGTTGGGCGCGCCGCTCCCCTTGCCGACCACGAGCCGGGGACCATCCTGCCCGACGAGGCTCGGGACGTACGGGAAGGCCTCGGCCAGGTAGGTGTCGCGCACATTGCGGACCCAGGTCGAGATGATCCCGGACTCCACGTCGAACAGCCGCGAGCCGGTCACCGGACGGTTCGACGGCTGGTCCACGCCGGCGATCTGGTTCACGAGCCGGGCCAGCGAGGTGAGCGCCTCGGTCTTGATGCCGATGTCCTGGTTGTACAGGGTGAGGAGCGCCATGACCGTCTCCTCGAGCGGCGTGTTCCCCGCCCGCTCGCCCAGGCCCGAGACGGTGGTCTGGATCACGTCGGCCCCGTTGGCGGCGGCGATGACGCTGTTGGCGACACCCAGCCCGTAGTCCATGTGGAAGTGGGCCTCGACCGGCACGTTGAGGCGCTCACGGCTCACGTTGACGAACCGCTCCACGGCGTGGGGGGTGAGCACGCCGAAGGTGTCCACCAGGCCGAGCCCGTCGAGGTGGCCGTCGGCGGCGACCCGCGCCACCAGGTCGAGGTAGTCGGCGACCGATGCCCGGGTGGCGTCGATCGGGAAGAAGGACACCTTGAGCCCCTGCTCGTGGGCGTACTTGGTGGCCTCGACCGAGAGCTCCACGGCCCGCTCGACGCTCCACTGGTAACCCATCTCGATGAGGTGGCGGCTCGAGGGGACCTCGGTCACCACGCCGGTCACGCCGCAGTCGATGGCCAGCTTGATGTCGTCGACGGTGCAGCGCGAGAAGGCGTAGATCTCGGACGGGAGGCCCAGCTTCACGATCTCCTCGACGGCCATGCGGTCCTGGTCGGACACGGCCGGGAGGCCGGCCTCGATCCGGTGCACCCCGGCGTTGGCCAACGCCTCGGCGATGCGCACCTTCTCGGCCGCCGTGAAGACCACACCGGCCTGCTGCTCGCCGTCACGCAGGGTGACGTCGTGGATCTCCAGCTTGTCGTTGAACCGGTAGCCCTCCGCGACCTCGGGGTCGTGGTTCCACGGGCTGGTGAACCACCGATCAGTGTGCCACGGCTGAGCGGAGCGCTCTTCCATGCGAACCTCCTCGTCTCTTCGGCGGGTCGGACGACTCCGCACTCCTCGGGGTGGGCAACTGGTCCCCGCGAGGCCGCGTTGTTCTTCGCCGTCGCCCAGACCTGCCGGGGTGGGACCTTATCATCATCACTGGGTGGTCGCCAAAGGCCAAATAGCGTTCATTGGTTCCCGGCACCACGTCCGTCGGACCGGGACCGGGCGCCGGCCGGCCGATCGGCAGTCAGTCGCCCCACCAACGGCCGGTGTGGCCGGTGGGGCACGTGACGTCGACCTCCCGGACCTCCAGCAGGACGCGGAGCGTCCCGTCGAGGTGCCGGAGCACGGCGGCTGCGGCGGCGTCGGCGTCGCCGTCGATCACCGCTTCGAGGATCTCCCGGTGCTCCGCATTGCCCCGGGTGATGCGTTCCGGGGTCGAGAGCAGCGAGTGGGTGACGTACAGCGAGCTCAGCCCGTGGAGCTGGCTCAGGAGGCTCACCAGCCGGGGGCTGCCGGACGCCCGTTCGATGACGCTGTGGAACCGAGCGTTGATCTCCGCCCAGACGGTCGCCCCGTCGACGTGCTGCATCGCTGTGACGAGCTCCACGGCCTCGACCAGGCTGGCCTCGGTCGCCTCCTTCGCTGCCAAGGTGACGGCGATGGGCTCCAGGAGCCGGCGCAGCTCGTAGACCTCGACCAGCTCGCTCCGGCTCAGCTCGTGGACGACGGCGCCGCCGTGCACGTCCATCAGCACCAGGCCCTCCGCCGCCAACTGCCGGATCGCCTCGCGGACCGGGGTCGTGCTGACGCCCAGCGCCTCGGCGATGCGGGGCTGCACCAGGCGCGTGCCGCCCACGAGGTAGCCGCTGGTGATCCCTCGGCGCAGCGCCAAGAGCACGCGGTCGTGGGCCAGCAGCGGCGTCGACGATTCGTCCGTGCCCCGGCCGACGCGCCGCCCGGGCGCAGTCGGCGGGCTGCCGGCGGACCGTCTCGGCATCCGACCTCCCCTTGTCGACGTTCCTGCAGGCCCCGAAAGGGCCCCCGCGATGCTACCCCTCTCGCTGGGTGCCCACGAAGCGGCGCCGGCCGGCTGCCACCCGCGGCGGGCACGCACTCCGCCGGCCATCTGGCGGGTGCAGTGATCGGCATTAGGATCGGCCCAATGAGGTACTTGAAGAGAGCCGCCGAAGGGACCGAAGCCCGCCAGGACGCCGTCCGCGCGCGCGTGGCGGCGATGCTGGACGAGATCCGCCACGAGGGAGAGCCGGCGATCCGCCGCTACGCCCAGGAGCTCGATGGCCACGCGCCGGCGTCGTTCCGAGTCCCCGACGAGACATTGGCGTCGGCCGGCGACCGGGTCGAGCCCGACGTCCGCGAGGCCATCGACTTCGCCATCGAGCAGGTGCGCACGTTCGCCCGCCTGCAGCGGGAGACCATGCGGGACCTCGAGGTCGAGACCCGGCCCGGCGTGGTCCTCGGTCACCGGAACCTCCCGGTCCGGTCGGTCGGCTGCTACGTCCCCGGCGGCCGGTACAGCCTCATCGCCTCCGCGTACATGAGCGTGGTGCCCGCCCGGGTGGCGGGTGTCGAGCACGTCGTCGTCTGCACCCCGCCCACCCGCGACGGCTCCGTCAACCCCGGGCTGCTCTACGCCGCCGCCCGGGCGGGGGCCGATGCGGTGTACGCCATCGGCGGCGTCCAGGCCCTCGGGGCGATGGCGTACGGCCTCCTTCCCGGGATGGAGCCCGTCGACATGATCGTCGGCCCGGGCAACCAGTACGTGGTCGAGGCCAAGCGGCAGCTCTTCGGCCTGGTGGGCATCGACCTGCTCGCCGGCCCGACCGAGATCGGCATCCTGGCGGACGCCTCGGCCGACCCGTACCTCGTCGCCGCCGACCTCGTGGGCCAGGCCGAGCACGACCCGGTGTCGCGGGTTGTGCTCATCACGACCTCGGAGCAGCTCGGCCAGGCGGTCATCGACCAGATGGACGACCACCTGCAGGCGGTGGCCACCGAGGAGGTGGCCCGGGCCGCGTGGGAGCACGGCGGCGAGGTCATCGTCGTCGACGACGTGGACGAGCTCGTGGCCGTGTCGGACCAGTACGCCCTCGAGCACGTCGAGGTGCACGTGGAAGACCCGCGCAAGATGATCGACCGGCTGGGCGAGTACGGCTCGCTGTTCGTCGGCGAGGAGGCGACCGTCGCCTACGGCGACAAGGTGAGCGGCCCCAACCACATCCTCCCGACCCGGCGGGCGGCACGGTTCACCGGAGGCCTCTGGGTGGGCAAGTTCCTCAAGACGGTCACCTTCCAGTACATGGACGAGGCCGCCTCCCTGGAGATGGCCCGGCACTGCGAGGTCGAGGCGGTGGCCGAGGGGATGGTGGCGCACGCCCGCACGGCCACCGTGCGACGCGAGCGCTACGCCGGAAGGTCGTGACGGTCGGCCAAGAGGGCGAGGCCGAACGGGCCGGGACCGCCGGCCGCGCCCGGACGGCGAGCTCCGGCGGTGCACTGGACGGGCGGACCGCCGTGGTGACCGGTGCCGCTCGTGGCATCGGCCAGGTGATCGCCGTGGCCCTGGCCCGTGCCGGCGCCGACCTGGTCGTGTGCTCCCGGCAGACCGGCGGGCTGGCGGACGTGTGTGCCGAGGTGGCCGCGCTCGGCCGCCGGGTGGTGCCCTGCGCCGTCGACCTGGAGCAACCCGAGACGATCGCGGCCATGACGACCGTCGCTGCCGAGGCCTTCGGGGGGGTGGACGTCCTCGTCAACAACAGCGGGGAGGGCGGCCCCTCGGCGCCCCTGTGGGAGGTCGACCCCGCGGACTGGCAGCGGACCATCGACGTGAACCTCACCGGCGCCTTCCGGTGCTGCCAGGCGGTCCTCCCGTCGATGATCGAGCGACGCCGCGGGTCCATCGTGCTCATCGGTTCGATCACCGGGAAGCGGCCGCTCCTGCACCGCTCGCCCTACGCGGCGTCGAAGCTCGGCCTGGTCGGGCTCTGCCGGACCCTGGCCCTCGATGCCGGCCCCTACGGCATCCGGGCCAACATCGTCTCCCCCGGGTTCGTCGCCGGGCCCCGCATCGACTGGGTGATCGCCCGGCAGGCCGAGGCGCAGGGCCGGCGCGAAGACGACGTCCGGACCGAGCTGGAGGGCCAGGCGCCCCTGCGGCGGCTGGTGTCCGCCGAGGAGGTCGCCGACGCCGTGGTCTTCCTCGCCTCCGACGCCGCCAGGGCCGTGACCGGGGTGGACCTCAACGTCGCCGCCGGCGCCGTCATGTACTGACGGCCAGCCGGCCACGACGTGAGCGCCGCCCGCCCGACGGCCGCCCCGCGCCTTTCGGGCGCACTGGTCAATCTCGTCACGGTGGCGGCCGGCGCTGCCGTTGCCAACCTGTACTACGCCCAGCCGCTCCTGCACGAGGTGGCCACGACCTTCACCGTGGGCACGGTGGCGGCCGCCAGCGTGGTCACGTGCAGCCAGGTCGGCTACGCCGTGGCGCTGCTCCTCGTCGTGCCGCTGGGCGACCTCCGTCCCCGCCGGGGGTTGGTCGCCGGTGTGTACGCCCTGGCCGCTGTGGCCCTGGCGGCGTGCGCACTGGCCCCTGACCTCTGGCTGTTCGAGCTCGGGGCGGTGGTGGCCGGCTGCGGCTCGGTCGCGGGCCAGGTGCTGCTCCCCCTCGTGGCCGATCTGGCCGAGCCGGCCCGCCGCGCCCGGGTGATGGCCCGCATCATGACCGGGATGCTCGTGGGGATCCTGCTGGCGCGGACCTTGGCCGGCCTCATGGCCGAGGCGGCCGGGTGGCGCTCGATCTACTGGCTGTCGGCCGGGTTCATGGTGGTGGCGGGCCTCCTCCTGTGGCGGGCGATCCCCGTCGAGCGGCCCCGCCCCCACGTGCCCTACTGGCGCCTCGTGGGCACCTCGCTCCGGCTGCTCGCCGACGAGCCCGTGCTGCGCCGGCGGGCGTGGCAGGGCGCCTGGTCCTACGCAGCCTTCACGACCTTGTGGACGTCGCTCGCGTTCCTGCTCTCCGGCCCTCCCTACCGCTACTCGAGCGCCGTGATCGGGCTCTTCGGGCTGGCGGGCGTGGGGGGCGCCCTCGGTGCGAACCTCGCCGGCCGGCTCGCCGACGCCCAGCACGGGTCGCGCACGGCGGCGGCGGCGGCCGTGGCCACGATCGGCTCGTTCGGCCTCCTGGCGGCCGGACGGACGTCGGTCGGCTTCCTCGTCGCCGGCATCGTCGTGCTCGACGCCGCCACGCAGGCCCTGCAGCTCACCAACTGGTCGGTGATCTACACCCTGCGCCCCGAGGCGCGCAGCCGCATCAACAGCGCCTACATGGTCTGCTACTTCGCCGGGGCCGCCATCGGCTCGGTGGCGGCGGGCACCGTCCTGGCCGCAGCCGGGTGGGGTGCGGTATGCGCGCTGGGGGCCGGGTTCGGCGTACTCGCCGTGGGCACCACGGTGCTCGACCGGCGACGCCCCGTGGCCGCCCGCCGGTCCGCCGTCGCGGACAGGCCTGGCTGAGCGAACCGACTGGTCAGCGGCGGACCCGCCGGATGCCGGGGCTGCTCACGGTGGTCGTCGCCCCGACCGGCTCCAAGGGCTCCATGTCGATCTGCTCCGGCACCGGCGCCGGCCGCAGCTCGGAGTGCTCGTCGCCGGGCCGCATGTCGCTCGGGGCGGCCACGTACTCGCCCTCCGGCGTGCGGCTCACGACCATGGCCCGCTTCCGCTTGCCCATGTGCCGGCCGCCATGGAGCATCTCGACGCACACCCTCCACGTGAGGTAGTAGGTCACGATCGGCACCAGGATCACGGCCGCCCGGAAGAACCACAGGGTGGCGTTGAGCGAGACGCCGAAGTAGTTGGCGATGACGTCGGTGGCGCTGGCGCAGAAGAGGGTGAACACGAGGGCGAACACCGCCGCGCCCGCCGCCGTGCGCTTCGGCCGGTCCCGCGGCCGGTCGAGCAGGTTGTGCATGGCGTTGTCGCCCGTGAACCAGCGTTCCAGCGCCGGCCAGGCGAAGCACAGGTTGAAGAGGAGCCCGGGGAAGATGATCGCAGGGAAGAGCACCTCCCACGGGATCGTGTGCCCCCATCCCGTCCATTGCCAGCTCGGCATGATGCGCAGGGCGCCGTCGAGGAAGCCCATGTACAAGTCGGGCTGGACGGCATAGGAGATCTTCGACGCTTCGTACGGTCCGAACTGCCAGATCGGGTTGATCTGGGCGAGGCCGCCGAGCAGGGCGAGCGCACCGGTCACCATGAGCAGGAACCCGGTCGTCTTGGCCATGAACGTCGGGAACATCGGCGAACCGACGACGTTGTGCTCGGTCCGGCCCTTCCCGCGGAACTGGGTGTGCTTCTGCCGCACGAGCAGCCCCAGGTGCGCCCCGACCATGCCGAGCAGGACGAGCGGGATGATCAGGACGTGGATGATGTAGAAGCGTTCGATGATGATGTTCCCCGGGTACTCGCCGCCGAACAGCCAGAACGCGAGGTAGCTGCCCACGAAGGGGATCGACTCGAGGATGGAGTAGGCGATGCGGATCCCGGTCCCCGAGATGAGGTCGTCGGGGAGGGAGTAGCCGAGGAAGCCGTTCAGGATGCCGAGGATCAGCATCGTCAGGCCGATGACCCAGTTGAGCTCGCGCGGCTTGCGGAAGGCGCCGGTGAAGAAGATCCGGGCCATGTGGACGACGATGGACCCGATGAAGACGTCCGCCGCCCAGTGGTGCATCTGGCGGATGAGCAGCCCGGCTCGCACGGCGAAGGAGATGTTCACCGTCGACGCATAGGCCTCGGACATCTTGATGCCGTCCAGCGGCTTGTACACGCCGTGGTACGTGACGATCGTCTGGGAGGGCACGAAGTAGAGCGTGAGGAAGACGCCGGTCGCCAGCAGCACGACGAACGAGTAGAGGGCGATCTCCCCGAGCATGAAGGACCAGTGGTCGGGGAAGAGCTTGTCCAGGAAGATGCGGCCGCCGCGGGCGAGCCCGAGCCGCTCGTCGAGCTCGTTCACGGCCACCTGCACGCGGCCGTACTTGCCGTGGGACTGCTGCACCTGCCGCCGCGTGCGCGCCCGCGGCCCCTCCGTGGTGATCACGCTGTCCCGTTCCCCTCTGTGGTCCGCTCCCAGAAGCCGGGCCCGACCGGCTGGTTGTAGCCCCGCTGCGCCCGGAGGAAGCCTGTGGAGTCGATGTAGAGCGGCAGCTGCGGAAGGGGCCGAGGGGCGGGTCCGAACACCGGCACCGCGCCGTCCCGGACGTTGAACATGGACTGGTGGCAGGGGCACACGAGCAGCTCGAGGAGCTGCTCGTAGAGGCCCACCGGGCACCCGAGGTGGGTACAGACCTTCGAGTAGGCCACGTACCCTGTCGGCGCCCAATTGGCCCGGCTCTTCATCGTCACGAGGTCGGTCAGCTGTGCCCGGATGAGCACGGTCTGGTCGACGGCCTGGCCGCGGTCGGTGTTCTCCTTGCCCTGCGGGTAGACGGTGAGGATGCCGCCGACCGACATCTGGTCCTTGTGGATGCGCGTGCCCGTCGAGTCCACGAGGTAGGTCCCGCTCTTCCAGCCGGTCGTGAAGAGCGTCTTCCCGGGCAACGGGCCGAGCGACCGCAGCAGGGGGAAGAGGGTGACGATCCCGAAGATGCCCATGCCCCCGCCGAGGAGGCCGCCGAGGAGCTTGCGCCGCTTGACCACGACGCCCGTCCGCTCGACGAGGGCGGCGGCCATCGCCTCCTGGTCGCGCCGGCTGTTGGCCAGCGGGTGCCGATCCTCGACGAACGGGCCCTGCGGCATGAGGTACTTGCCCCACGCCGTGAGCCCGACGCCCATGGCGAACAGCCCCACGCCCATGCTGAGCGCCAGCACCCAGGAGGGCGCGTTCTGGACGTACGCCGCGCCGAAGGCGGCGACCCCGCCGATGCCGACCAGCAGGAAGAGGGCGATGATCGCCTCCGTCCGGCGGGGGAACCGGGCCGCCTCCTGGAGGTGGGGGTCGTCCAACCGGGCCGTCGGGATGGGGACGGCGGTGCGGTGACCGTCACCCTCGCTCGGTCCGCCGCTGGCGACCTCGAGGGCCACCTGGGTGCCCGGGGTCTCGAACGTCGATCCCGAGTCGCTCACGTCCGCCCTTCCTCCTGCCTCGTCACGTCCCGGCGCGTCCTCATCCGCGCTCCCCGATCCAGAAGCACACCAGCATGAGCCCGCCCACGCCGAACAGGAGGGCGATGAACCCCTCGGCCACCGGGCCGATGCCGCCGAGACCGGCGCCGCCGGGGTTTGTCGGGTGCTGGATGTTCTTCACGACATAGGCGACGATGTCGCGCACCTCGGCGTCGGTCAGGTTGCCCGTGAACCGCGGCATGTTGGCCGGCCCGGTGCGGATGGCCTCGGCCACCTGCTGGGCCGACGCGTAGTGCAGCGACGGCGCGTAGGTCCCGTACGCCAGCTCGTCACCGGCCCCGGTGATGGTGTGGCAGGCGGCGCAGTTCAGGGCGAAGAGGCTGGCCCCGGTGGCCAGGTTGGCCGTCTTCAGGTGGACGGTCGGGATGTAGGGCGCCGCCGGGGCGAGGGAGTTCACGAACGCCGCCACCTCCTCGGCCTGCCGGGAGGTGAGGCGCGGCGCCTTCTGCGGCGCCTGGACGCTCAGCGGCGTGGCAGCCGGCATGCGCCCGGTGGTGACCCAGAACATGACGGTCGCCGGGCCCAGGCCGACGAGGTTGGGGGCGGCGGCGCTCCCCTCGGCGTTGGGCATGTGGCAGCTCGAGCAGTACTCCTCGAACAGCGCCTCGCCGGGCTTGACGTACGAATCCGGGGGGATCCGGTAGGTGATGGCCGAGCTGCCGTAGGCGACGACCTTCCCGTTGGCGCACTTGACGAAGGAGCTGTTCGACGGCGAGCCCGAGTTCTTGGGCGCCGTGAAGCCCACCGTCGCCGCCGCCTGCGCGCACGCCGAGGCGGCTGATGTCGACGATGTGGCTGTCGTCGACGTGGCTGTCGCTGTCGTCGATGTGGACGATGTCGCTGTCGTCGACGAGCCGGGCGTCTTGGTTGTCGCCGTCGACGTCGCCGCTGTCGACGGGGTGGTCGCTGTCGCCGTCAGCTGGATCGAGGACCCCGCGCCGCCTGCGGCGCCCTGCCCGACGGCGCCCGCCCCCCCGGCCACCATGAGCGTGGCGCCGCCGATGCCCACGGTGAGGAGCACGGCGGACGGGATCACCATCCGGCTGCGGACCAGGCGGCGCAGGATCCGAGGGCGTCTCAATGGAGGAGGAAGAGGCAACTGTAGAGACCGATCCAGACGATGTCGACGAAGTGCCAGTAGTAGCTGATCCCCTGGAACACGGCGAGCTCACCCGGGTCCCCGGCCGGTCCCTTCATCCTCCCCAAGAGGAACGCCATGGCAACCAGGCCGAGGGCCACGTGGAGACCGTGCAGGCCGGACATGATGTAGAAGAGCGAGCCGAAGGCGTTGGTCGACCAGCGGGTGGTCTGGGTGATCCACTCGTAGAACTGATTGCCGAGGAACATCATGCCGAGGGCGATCGTGATGCCCACCCACATGCGGGCGGCGCGCCGGTTGAGCCGCTCCTCTTCGAACAGGGCCTTCTGCATGGTGAAGCTGGACGACACGAGAATCGCGGTGAACACTCCCGCCTGGACGACGTCGAGGTGCGTGCCCGCCGGCGGCCAGGGGTGATCGTTGGCCCGGATGGTGAAGAAAGCGGCGAACAGGCCGCTGAAGAACATCAGCTCGGAGCCGAGCCAGATCATGACCCCGACCGCCAGCATCGGCGGCCGGTCGTGGACGATCCGGGCAGGGCGGATCGGCTGATCGACCGGTAGAGCCTGGCTCACGGCGTATTTCCTAGCGGATCAGGCGCGCGATACGCCAAAGAGCAGGTGACGGGCACGTTGCGGTTGGGCGTTCCCGCAACCGATGGTGGCGGCCGGCGGCGGCCGGTCATCGGCGGCTGGCGGCGGCCGGTCATCGGCGGACGGCAGCGCCGGTCACGCTGGTCCCGGGCGGCTCAGCTCAGCGCTCCGGGGAGGTGCAGACCGACGGGCAGGGGCAGCGAGTGGACGACGACGAGCCGGCGGGTCGGTCTCGTGAGCGCCACGTACAGGGTGCGAAGCCCCCGGGTCGTGGCCTGGGGGAGGAGGTCGCCGCGCCCGCCGGTATCGCCGGCGGCGAGGAGCGCCGGCTCCACCACCACCACGCTGTCGAACTCGAGCCCATGCGACTCGGCGGCCGGCAGCACCACGAGCGGCGCCGTCAGCCCTGGTCCGGCCGGGTCCCGGGGGTCGACCGCGATCAGGGCTTCGGCCACCAGGGCCGCCATCACGTCGTCGAACAGGTCGTCGGGCACGAGGACGGCCGTGCGCCCTGTGGCGACCGCCTCCTGTTCCCGGACCGCCACCTGCGCCGCCGTGCGGGACACCGCGCCCGGCTCGGCGATCACCGCGGCCGGGGCCACCCCGGACCGCCGCACCGGCCGGGGCGGCCTGAGCTCGGGAGCGGCGGCGGCCAGCACGGGGGCGGCCACCGCCATCACCTCGGCGGGGGTGCGGTAGCCGACCGTCAGCTCGACGAGGCGGGGCGCCCGGTTCGGGGTCAGGTGCGCAGCGACCTCCTCCCAGCCCGAGGGTGCCCAGAGGCCGGTGGCCTGGGCGATGTCGCCGACCACCGTCATGGAGCCCGAGATCGACCGACGAGCCAGCATCCGCAGCTGCATTGGCGACAGGTCCTGCGCCTCGTCCACGACGATGTGGCCGTACGCCCGGATCGGCTCCTCGTCCGACGACGCGCCGTTGGCCCCGGGGGTGGGGCTCACGGGCAGGCCGGACGGCCAGAAGCCGACCTCGTCACGGGCCCGCTCGGCACGTTCCCGACCTTCGAGGAGGGGCCGCCGGCGCCCGCGCCGCGGACCGAGGATGGCACGCGCCTCGTCGACGAGGGCGGCGTCGGCCACCGTCCAGGCGACCTCGTCCAAGGAACCGCTGCGGGGCCGGTAGAGCGCCGCCTGCTCGTCGGCCGTGAGGACGCCGCGTCCGGCGGCCGCCAAGAGGGGTCGGGCACCGAAGAGGTCGTGGAGGAGCTCGTGCGGCGACAGGCGCGGCCACATGCGGTCGAGCGCCTCGGCCAGGGCGGGGGTACGCCGCAGCTGTCGACCGAGCGCCTCGACGTCCAGCTCGCCCGGGTCCGCCAGGTCGGTGCCCTCCCCACCGTCGACGCCGTCGGAAGCCAGCTCGGGGGCGGCACGCGCCGTGTCCTCGCTCCCCTCGACGCCCGGGGCCGGCACCGGCGGGCTCGTTGGACCCCCTCGTCGTCGCAGCCAGGCCCGGTACTGGTCGAGGAGACGGCGCACCACCTCCTGCTCCACGTACCGGCGGCGCGCGTTGTGCGGCCCTGCCCGGCGGCGCGCCTGGCGGACGACGTCGTCCGAGGCGGCGGCGGTCAGGCGCAACACCGTCGCCCCGAACGGCACCTCGACGCCGCGGCGCAGGGGTCGCTGGCGGGTCCGGACTGCCCGGGCCACGACCCGCAGCATCCGCGCCTCCCCCTTGAGCCGGGCGACGGCCGGGCCGTCCGTGCCCCGAACCCTGATCTCCGGGACCAGGCCGGCGACGGTCGACAGCGTCACTCCCGTCTCGCCGAGCGAGGGCAGCACCCGCTCGATGTAGCGCAGGAAGAGCGGGTTCGGACCGACGACCAGCACGCCCTGACGTTCCAAGGGGAAGCGGTGGGTGTAGAGGAGGTAGGCGGCTCGGTGCAGGGCGACGGCCGTCTTCCCCGTTCCAGGGCCACCCTGGACCATGAGGACCCCGGCGAGGGGAGAGCGGATGATCTCGTCCTGCTCGCGCTGGATCGTGGCGACGATGTCGCCCATGTGGCCGGTCCGTGCCTGGCCCAGGGCTGCAAGGAGCGCTCCGGGGCCGCCGAGCGGCAACGACTCGTCGAGCGCCCCCCCGGCGTCGGCGCCCGGCGAACCGGTGGCGCCGGAGGGACCGGCGCCGTTGGTGGCGAAGTACTCGTCCTCCACCCCCACCACCGTCCGGCCTCGCAGCGCCAGGTGCCGCCGGCGGCGCAGCCCCTGCGGGTCGAGCCCCGTGGCCCGGTAGAACGGCTCGGCCACCGGGGCACGCCAGTCGACCACGAGCGGCTCGTGGTCACGGCCCGACACGGCGAGGCGCCCGATGTGGTAGCTCTCCCCCACGTCGCCCAGCGCCTCTGGGAGCCGGTCGATCCGGCCGAAGCAGAGCGCCTGGTCGCCGATGTCGAGCTGGGAAAGGCGCGCCAGGCTGGTGCGCACCACGATGTCCCGCTCGGTGCGCGATTGGAACGTCCCTCCCCGCCCGACGTCGAGCACGGACTGCAGCATCCGCGTGGCGTCGGCGCGCATGCCCTCGAGCCCCTCGTACGCCCGGTCGAGGAGGTCCTGCTCTTCTCGTAGGTCCTGCTCGTCGGTCACGTCAGCGTCCTTTCGGCGCGTGACACGGAATGAGTGATCTTAGTCGGCGGACCAGGCGGTCCGAATGGGCGCCGCAGAGCTCCGAGCCCGTCGGGGGCGCCCTGCCGGGGTCGCTGGTGAGTCGCCGCCGGGGGCTGCGATGATCGGAGGGTGCTTCGTGGCAGCGCGTGGGCGGACGGTCCCCGGTGACGGCAGGACCCGCGGCCGAGGAGGCCGCCCTCACCACCCTCGTGCGGGCCTGCCGCCGCCAGCCGGTCCCGCACACCCCGGTGTGGTTCATGCGCCAGGCCGGCCGGTCCCTGCCCGAGTACCGGAAGGCCCGGGGCGAGGGCAGCATCCTGGCGACGATCGCCGACGCCGAGCTGTCCGCCGAGCTGACCCTGCAACCCGTTCGCCGCTACGGGGTGGACGCCGCCATCCTCTTCTCGGACATCACCGTGCCCGTCCACGCGGTGGGTTTCGGGGTCGACGTCGAGCCGGGGAGGGGCCCGGTCGTTGCCGAGCCCTTCCGATCGCCGGCCGACCTGCGCCGCCTGCGCCCGCTCGAGCCGGACACCGACACGCCCTACGTCGGCGAGGCGGCCGGCATGGTCGCTCGCGAGCTGGCCGGGACGGACGTCGCGCTCGTCGGGTTCGCCGGTGCGCCGTTCACCGTCGCCAGCTACCTCGTGGAAGGCGGTCCGAGCCGGACCTTCGCCCGCGTGAAGGCGCTCATGCACGGCGACCCGGCCACCTGGGACGAGCTGATGGACCGCCTGACCGGCATGGCCACCAGCTTTGCGACCGCCCAGGTCCGGGCAGGGGCCTCGGTCGTGCAGCTCTTCGACAGCTGGGCCGGGTGCCTCTCCCCCCGCGAGTACGAGCGGTTCGCCTTGCCCGCCACCACCCGGGTGCTGGCCGACGTCGCAGCGCTGGGCGTACCGACCATCCTGTTCGGGGTGGGAACCGGTGAGCTCCTGCCGCTGATGGGCACGTCGGGAGCGGACGTCGTGGGCGTCGACTGGCGGGTCCCCCTCGACGAGGCACGCCGGCGGGTGGGGCCGGGGCACGCCGTCCAGGGGAACCTGGACCCGGCGTTGGTCCTCGCCCCCTGGGGCGTCGTCGAAGCCGAGACCGAGGACGTCCTCGCCCGCGCCGGTACCGAGCCGGGCCACGTGTTCAACCTCGGCCACGGGGTCCTCCCGGAGACCGATCCCACCGTGCTCGAGCGAGTCGTCGAGCTGGTGCACGCGCGCGGAAGAGCCGGAGTGGCGCCGTGAGCCCCGTCGAGCGCGTCGGGGTCCTGGTCATGGCGCACGGCACCCCGGCCGCCCCCGGGGAGATCGAGGCGTTCTACACGCGGATCCGCCGGGGACGACCCCCGGCGCCCGAGCAGTTGGCGGACCTCGAGCGCCGCTACCGGGCCATCGGGGGCACGTCGCCGCTGGCGGCGCGGACGGCGGACCAGGTGAGGGGCCTGGCAGCCACCCTGGAGCGCCGCGACCCGGGCCGCTACCTCGTCGCCTACGGCGCGAAGCACACGGAGCCGTCCATCGAGTCGGCGGCGGAAGGCCTGGCCCGACAAGGGGTCGCCGCCGTGGTGGGCTTGGTCCTCGCCCCCCACCGAGCGTCGATGGGGTCCGAGGAGTACCTGGAGCGTGCGGCAGCCACCCTGGCGGCGCACCCGGCGGCGGCCTTCGTGCCGGTGCGCCAGTGGTACGACGCCCCGGGCTTCGCCGAGCTCGTCGCCGGTCGGGTGGTGGAGGCCCTGGCCGGCCTGCCGCAGGGCGCCGGGCACCGGATGGTGCTCTTCACGGCCCACTCCCTGCCCAAGCGCGTCGTGGCCGCCGGCGACCCCTACCCGGACCAGCTGGTGGCTTCGGCTGGCGCCGTCGCAACGGCGGCAGCCCTCGAGGGCACGGGCGTCGCCTGGCGCACCGGCTGGCAGAGTGCCGGCCGGACCCCGGAGCCGTGGCTGGGCCCCGACCTCCTCGAGGTGCTACGAGGCCTGCCCGCCGAGGGGTTCGGCGGGGTCGTCGTGTGCCCGATCGGTTTCGTGGCCGACCACCTCGAGGTCCTCTACGACGTCGAGGTGGAGGCTCGCGGCGTGGCCGAGACGGCCGGCCTCGCCTTCGCCCGCACGGCCACCCTCAACGACGACCCGGCGTTCCTGGACCTCTTGGCCCGGGTCGTCGAACGTGCGGCCGAGCACGGCGGCTCCGTCCCGGTGCCCGCTCCCGTCCTAGACCCGCGCTCCCTCCAGGACCAGGCCTCCGCCGATGGCTGAGCGTCAGCCCTCGGCGCGCGGCGGCGGCGCCGGGCCGGCGAGCACAACCCGGCCCGTGGTAGTGATCGTGGGGGGTGGCATCACCGGGCTGAGCGCGGCATGGGAGCTGACGGGCGGCGACGCCGGGCCCTGCCCGGACAGCCCGACCGTCGTCGTCCTCGAGGCGGACACCCGCCTCGGCGGGAAGCTCCGCAGCGCAGCGTTCGCCGGCACGATGATCGATGTCGGACCGGACGGCTTCCTCGGCCGGCGGCCGGAGGCGGCCCAGCTGTGCCGGGTCCTCGGCCTGGCCGACCGGCTGGTACCCATCGGCGCCGCCGGCGCGTCCGTGTGGGCCCGTGGCGAGGCTCGCCCACTGCCCAGCAATCTTGCCCTCGGGGTCCCGACCCGCTTCCTCCCGGTCGCCCGGTCCGGCATCCTCGGGATCGGCGGGTCCGCCCGCCTGCTGCTCGACGTGGTGGCACCCCGCCCCGACCGCCGGGGTCCGCTCGGCGATCGGGCGGTCGGCCCCCTGGTCGCCCGGCGGCTCGGGCACCGAGTCGTCGACCGCCTGGTCGACCCGATGCTCGGCGGCATCTACGGCGGGGGCGTGGGGGACGCCAGCGCCGCCGCCGTGTTCCCTCTCCTGCTGAACGCCGCCGCCCGCCGGGGCAGCTTCATGCGGTCGCTCCGGGCGGCGTCGGGCGAACGGCCGCCGTCGCCGGGTCCCGAGACGCCCAGTTCGGGGACGCCCAGTTCGGGGACGCCCAGTTCGGGGACGTCGAGCTCCGGGGCCTCCCGTCCGGACGCGGGGGTCGCCCAGGACCCCACCTCGCAGGCGGTGGCGCCACCGGAGCCGGCCTTCTGGGCGCTCGCCGGGGGGCTCGAGGTCCTCGTCGACCGCCTCGCCGACGCGCTCGCGCAGCGCGGGGTGGCGGTGCGGGTGGGGACCCCGGTCGAAGCGCTGTCGCACGGCACCGGCGAACGGGCCTGGGCGGCGCTGACGGCGACTGGTCCGGTCGAGGCAGACGGTGTGGTGCTCGCCGTTCCCGCCGGGCCGGCGGCCGCGCTCCTCACACCGCACGACGTCGAGGCCGCCAACCTGCTGCGGTCCGTGGAGTACTCGTCGGTGGCCGTCGTCACGCTGGCGCTGCCCCCCGGGACCGTGCCGGAGCGACTCCCCGGCACGGGCATCCTGGTGCCGGCCAGGACCCGGGTCCCCGCCGCCCTGGCCGACGAGCTGGCAACGGCGGGCGTTGCCGACGGCGAGGGGGACGGCGCCTTCCTTGTGACGGCGTGCACGTTCCTCTCCCGCAAGTGGCCGCACCTCGCCAACAGGGACACAGAGCTGGTCCGCGCCTCGGTTGGCCGGTTCGGAGACCCCCGGCCCGGCTCGTTCGACGACGGCCGCTTGACCATGCGGGTCGCCGCGGAGGTTGGGACCCTGCTGGGTGCGCCCGGCGGCGTGGTGGCGCCGATCGGCGCGCTGGTCACCCGCTGGCCCGAAGCCCTGCCGCAGTACCGGGTGCACCATCTCCTACGGGTGGCGGGCGTCGAGGCAGCGCTCGAACGGCTGGGCGCCGTGGCCGTCGCTGGCGCCGCCTCCCGGGGTGTGGGCATCCCGGCGTGCATCGCCAGCGGCCGGCTGGCCGCCCGGAACGTCGCCCGCCGGCTTGGCGTGGCGGCCGGGGCCGGGTGAGGCCGGGCCGGTGAGCACGCCGGGCGCCGACGCGGTCCTCCCGGTCGCCATCGGTCCGGCGGCGCCCGCGTGCGCCCCGCCGGTCGGTCAGGACGGCGGAGGCCTGCGACCCAGCCGCGCCCGGCTCCAGCTCGGCGGGCGAGGGCGCGTCGCCGGCCCGTCACTGGCAGCCGGTGCGCTCGTGGCCCTGTCGCTGCCCCCCTGGGGGTGGTGGCCGTTGGCGGTGGCCGGGGCGTCCCTCCTCTACTGGCGCCTCGCCGGACAGCCGCTGCGGACGCGCCTGTTCGTCGGGTGGCTGGCCGGGCTGGGCTGCTACGTGCCCGGACTGTTCTGGGCGACGTCCTTCAACTGGTACGGCGGCGGCGTCCTCATGGCGGTGGAAGCGCTGGCCATGGCCGCGGCCGCCGCCCTGGTGCCGGCGCGCCACGGCCGGTTGGCGGCCTTCGCCGGCGCGTCGACGCTCCTCGAGGCGGTGCGGACGACCTGGCCCTTCGGGGGGCTGCCACTCGGTGGCGTCTTCCTCGGCCAGGCCCAGGGTCCCCTCCTCGCCGACGCACGCCTGGGCGGCCCGCTGCTCGTCACGCTGGCGCTCTGGGGACTCGGCGGCGCGGCCGGCGAACTGGCGATGGCGGTCGGCTCGGCTCGGCACGGGTGGGGTCGGCCCAGCGCCCGGCAGGCGCTCGTCGGCGGTGCCGCCGCCGCGGTCGTCGTGGCCGTCGCCGCGCTCGCCGCCGTCGCGCCGGCCGGTGGGCCTCCCGTGGCGCACGTCACCGTCGCCGCCGTCCAGGGCGGTGGCCGCCGCGGGGTGTCCCAGGCACAGGTCGACCCGGCGACGGTCTTCGCCGCCCAGCTGGAGGCGACGGGCCTGGTGCCCCGCAGCCCGAACGGCGCCGGGCCGTCCCTCGTCGTGTGGCCCGAGGACGTCGTCTCGGTCGACGGCTCGCTGTCGGGCTCGACGGCCGCCCGCACGTTGTCCGCCCTCGCCCGCGACCTGCGCACCACGTTGGTGGCCGGGGTGACCGTGACGATCCCGCGCCGCCGCTTCCTCAACGAGGCGGTGGCGTGGGGACCCGACGGCCGCGTCGTCGGCACCTACGAGAAGGTGCACCGGGTGCCGTTCGGCGAGTACGTGCCCTACCGTTCGCTGTTCGCCCACCTGGCCACACTCTCGTCGGTGCCGCGCGACGCGGTCCCCGGCCACGGCACCGGGCTCCTCCGGACGCCGGCCGGGCCCCTGGGGCTGATGATCTCCTACGAGGTGTTCTTCGCCACACGTGGCCGCTCCGCGGTGCGGGCCGGCGCCCGGCTGCTGGTCGTCCCCACCAACACCTCCTCGTACGCCACGTCGCAGGTCCCGAGCCAAGAGGTGGCCGCCGACCGGGTCCAGGCGGTGGCAGAGGGGCGGGACCTCGTGCAGGCCGCCCCCACGGGGTACTCGACCATCGTGCACCCCGACGGCACGGTCGTCCGCCGGAGCGGGCTCGGCACGCAGCAGGTGGTGACCGCCACTGTCGCGCTCCGCGACGGGGCAACGGTCTACGCGCGGACCGGTGACGGCCCCGTCCTGGTCCTGGCGGCGGCGCTGGCGGCCGGCGGCCTGTTCGCCGCCGCCGACCGGCGTCGGCGGGCTCGGCCTGTTCGCCGGGCCGCGTCGCCTCACTCGTAGTAGCCGGAGTGGATGTAGACGCAGGGGATCCCTTCGGCGACGAACATGGCATGGTTCGCCGGGTCGTCCTCGAGGGCGAGCCGCAGGTCCAGACCATGGGCGCGCAGGTCCGCCACCGCCGCCCGCTTGAACGCCGCCACCTGGGAGTAGTCGCCGCGTTCGCGCATGACGAGCAGGTCCCAGCGCAGGCCGTAGCGCTCGAGCCAGGCCACCGTCTGCGGCTGGACGCGCAACGGGCGGCCGGTGATCAGGACGACGGCCAGGCGGGGGTCCAGCAGCTCGACGAGCCGGGCCACCTCCTCGATGACCGGGTCGTCGCCGCACGCCTCGAAGAAGGCGGTCCAGTCCCGCCGGCCTCGCTCGATGAAGTGCTGGCGGTTGGTGGCGTCGGACAGCACGCCGTCGATGTCGAAGACCACCGCCGGCCCCGGCGGCACCGGCTGGACCCGCCAATGCCAGTTGGGCCGATGCCGACCTGGGGCTTCGCCGTCCATCCGCTTCCTCCCTCCCAGGGCGTCGATCCCCGACGCCCAGCGTGCCACGACCGGAGGACCCGCCGTTGAGCGATCGCTGAAGCCTGTGCCGACCCGGCGTGGCCGCGACGTGCCACGATATTGAGCGCCATGCCCTCGCTCACCGGTCGGTCGACCGTCTCGCCGGCCGGCGCCTCGATGGCGGCAGCCGAACCCCGCGCCGTGGCCGCCACCGAGCTGGTGGTGCCCCTCGGCCGGCGGGTCATGGTCCTCGGCGACCTCCTCCTCCCTCAGGACGCCACGCCGTCGTCGCGCGCCCTCGCCGCCGACGTCGCCGGCCAGCTCGGCAGCTGGGAGGGGCCCGGGACCGTGATCGTGTCCGGCAACCTCTTCTCTGGGCACTGCGGGCGAGAGCCCATCACGGCCGACGACGTGCGGCGGACCCTCGACGGCCACCCCCTGCTCACCGAAGCGGTGGCGCGCTTCACGGCGACCCCCGAACGCCGGTTGCTCGTCCTCCCCGGATGGCGGGACCGGGAGGTCGTGTCCGACCCGGCAGTGGTGACCGAGCTGTACCGGTTCGGCATCGAGGTCACGGCGAGCGTGGACCTTCGGCTGGAGACGGCAGCCGGCGAGCGACGCGTCCACGTGCGCACCGGACGCCCGGCGCGCGACGCCCCCGGGGCCATCGCGCACGGAACGGCCGCCGAGCGGCGCCCCTGGCTGCAGGGCATCGAACGGCTCGAGGAGCCGGCGGCGAGCAAGCGGTTCGTGACGTCCCGCATGCTCTATCGACGGCTGGGGCGGTTCCTGTGGGTACCGCCCCTCGTGGCGGTCCTGGCGGCCCTGGCCGTGCACATGGCACCGGTCGCCGACGGGGTGCGCCATCTGGTCGGTCGAGCGCCGGGTCCCCGCCACGCGCTCGCCCGCGCGTACACCGCCTCGTGGACCGGCCGCTCCATGTTCACCCTGGCGGTCATCGTCGTCCTCGAGCTGGTGCTGGCGGTGGTCGTGGCCGGCCTCTCCCGGCGGTTCTGGCGGGCCCACGACGGCCCGCCCGCGGGCGCGCCCTGGGAGCCCTCCAGCGGGCTCGCCGTCTCCGGGTCCGCCGGCGGCGGGGCGGGGGCGGCCACCGACGCGCTCGACCTGGCTCGCGCCTTCGTCGCCGAGGGAGCGGCCGGCTTGGTGGCCGGGGGCTCGCTACGGGCCGAGCTCGCCCACCTCGATCAAGGCTTCTACGCCACGCCGGGCGGGACCACCGAGGTCGTCCGTGAGCACCCGGGGCGCCTCGGCCTGCCACCCGTCTTCCTCCACCACCGCCAGGCCAGCTGGGTGGAGCTGGAGACCGGCGCGGACCTCCACGTGCGGCTCATCGCCGCCGACACGGACCTGCCGACCTCGACCTTCCTCGAGCGGCTCGCCACCGGCTATCCCGTGGTGAAGGGGCACAAGCCCGGCGCCGACCTCCATCCGGCCCTGGTGGCCTCGTGGCCTCGTGGCGTCTCTTGGCCGCCCGCCCCCGACGTGGCGGCCCGGCAGGTCCGGGCGCGCCGGGTCCGCCGCCTGGCGGCGGCCGCCATCTTCCTGGCCGGCCTGCTCGACCTGCTCGAGGCCGTCAACCGGCCGGCGGCCAACCACCTCGTCCTGCTCCGCTCCTACTTCCCGATCGGCGTGGTAGAGGCGGCCGGGACGCTCGTCGCCCTGGCCGGGATCGGGCTCACGATGCTCGCCCGCGGGGTGTTGCGCGGGCAGCGGCGGGCGTGGCGCGTGTCCGTCGCTGTCCTGGCGGCCACCATCGCCCTCCACGCCCTCCACGCCGCCACGGTGAGCGGGATCGCCGTCACCGCCATCGTCCTCGCACTGCTGCTGGCAGAGCGCGAGCTGTTCGGTGCCGAGGCAGACCGGCGCTCGCTGCGATCGGCCGCCGTCACCTTGGTCGCCGGCGTCGCCGTGGCCGTCGGGGCAGCGGCCGGCGCCATCGAGCTCACGACCCGCCCGCGCCACGTCCTGCCCCCGTTCGGCACCGTCCTCCTCGGCCTCACCGAGCGGCTGGTGGGGTTGCAGTCGGTGACCTTCCCCGACGCCACCAACGACTGGGTGGCGCCGGGGCTCCTGGGGGTGGGGCTCGCCCTGTCGGTGGTGGCCCTCTACCTCCTCACCCGGCCGGTCGTCGAGCGAGGGCTCACCCACTCCGCCGGGGGGACGCGATCGGCCCTCGGGGCGCCGGCTCGCCGCGCGGCCGACCTCCGGGCGCGCGACATCGTCCGCCGTCACGGCACCGGCAGCCTCGACTATTTCGCGCTGCGCGACGACAAGCAGTGGTTCTTCCACCGCGACAGCCTCATCGCGTACGCCGTCTACGGCGGCGTGTGCCTGGTGTCGCCCGACCCCATCGGCCCGGTCAGCGAGCGTCTGCACGCATGGGCGGCGTTCCGGCGGCACTGCGACCGTCGGGGGTGGGCGGTGGCCGTCGTGGGGGCGTCGGAGGAGTGGCTCCCCGTCTACCGGGACGCCGGCATGCACCACGTCTACCTCGGCGACGAGGCGGTGGTCGACGTGCAGCGGTTCTCCCTCCAGGGCGGCGCGATGAAGGGGCTGCGCCAGGCGGTGGCGCGCGTCCAGCGCTACGGCTACACGGTGCGGTTCCTCGACCCGGCGCGGGTCGCGCCCGCAGAGGCCGCCCCGTTGCTCGACCTCATGGCCAAGAACCGGCGCGGCCAGACCGAGCGGGGCTTCTCGATGATGCTGGGCCGCCTGTTCGACCAACGGGACAACGGCCTCCTGCTGACGGTCGTGTCGGGTCCCGACGGGGCGCCGGCCGCCATGTGCCAGTTCGTGCCCTCGGCCGCCATCGGCGGCTACTCGCTCGACCTCATGCGACGGGACCCGGGCGAGCACCCCAACGGCCTGCTCGACTTCGCGCTGTGCTCGACCATCGAGCACCTCCGGGCCCAAGGCCAGGGAGGCCTCAGCCTCAACTTCGCCGCCATGCGGTCCACGCTCGACGGCGAGTCCGGCGACGGGCTCGCCCAGCGGGTCGAACGGTGGGCGCTGCGGCGGATGTCCGGTGTCTTCCCGATCGAGTCGCTGTGGCGGTTCAACGCCAAGTACCAGCCCACCTGGCTTCCGCGCTACCTCGTCTTCGACGCCCCCGAGGTCGTCCCGGCGACCCTCGTCTCCGTCATGCGGGCCGAGGCGCTCACCGAGACGCCGGTGGTCGGGCGATTCCTCGCACCCGCCCGTCCAGGCGGCCCGGCCGCCGCCCCGGCCGAGAGCTCGGAGGAGGGCGCCGACGGGGACGTCGCCCGAGCCTCCTCCGCCAGCTTCTGAGGGCTCGAGGGCCCGGCGGCTCGGCCGCCCCGAGGGCTCGGCGGCTCGGTGCCGCGCTGCCGTCAGGGCACGAAGAGCAGCGTGGCGTGGTGGGCGAAGTCGACCAGCGGGGCGGGAATGAACCCGAAGACCACGGTCACCGCCACGCACAGCCCGATGGCCACGGCCGACAGCGCCGGCACGGGGACCTTCGAGACCAGCGCCGGGTCCGGCGCCTCCACCCGCTCGACGTCACCACCGACCTGGTCGGCGGCGGCCGACGCCGGGGTCTCGCCGTCGACGGTCACCGTTTCGGCGTCGATCAGCAGGGCGGCGTTCAGCCGGTCGACGACGGCCACCGACTGCTCGGTGCCCGCCCACACCGGGCGGGCACCCCGCACCGCCGGGGCCCGCAGCTCCTCCACGGGCTGCGGTTGCGCCTCGGCCATCGCCTGCTCGGCCGGCCCCGCCCGGAACGGGCCCACTGTGCCGGCGGTGAGGGCCACCGGCTGCTCGCCCGGCTCCTCCTCGCCGAGGACGCCGCCGGAGGCGGGCGCCGGCGAGTACATGAGGACGGCCAGCCGCAGGTAGAAGAAGGCGGCCAGCGCAGCCGACGCCATGGCGATGACGGCCAGCGGCACCGAGCCGTTGTCGACGGCCGCCAGCACAACTTGCAGCTTCGCCCACAGGCCGGTGGTGAAGGGCGCTCCCGCCTGGGCCAGCAGGAGGACGGCGAAGCACACCGCCAGGAGCGGCTGGCGTCGGGCCAGGCCGCGGTAGGTCGACAGGTCGTGGGCCACGTCGCCGGTGCGGCCGATGAGCGACACCACGGCGAAGCTGCCGATCACCATGAAGGTGTAGGCGAAGAGGTAGTAGAGGGCGTCCGACGCGCCCCGGCCGGTGGCCGCCTGGAGGCCGAGGAGCACGAAGCCGGCGTGGTTGATCGACGAGTAGGCGAGCATGCGCTTCACGTCGCGCTGGACCACGGCGAGCCCGGCGCCCACCAGCAACGTGACCACGGCGAGGGCGTAGATCACCGGTCGCCAATCGGCCCGCAGCAACCCGAACGACGAGAGGAACACCCGGAGGAAGGCGGCGAAGGCCCCGGCCTTGGCCACCGCCGCCATGAAGCCGGTGACCGGAGAGGGTGACCCCTGGTACACGTCGGGGGTCCACATGTGGAATGGGACAGCGGCCACCTTGAACGAGAACCCGACCAGGAGCAGGGTCAGCCCGGCGAGGAGCAGCCCGTCGTGGACGAGCACGTTGCGAGAGAGGAAGTCCGCGATCTGCGCCAGGTTGGTGGAGCCGGTCGCCCCGTACACGAGGGCGATGCCGTACACGAACACCGCCGACGAGAACGAGCCGAGGATGAAGTACTTGAGGGCGGCCTCACCCGACGCCTCCCGCCGCGAGTTGAAGGCGGCGAGCACGTAGAGGGCGATGGAGAGGATCTCGAGGCCGAGGAAGACGACGATGAGGTCGTTGGCCGACCCCATGATCATGGCGCCCGAGGCCGACACGAGGGCGAGCACCTGCAGCTCGGCACCCCCCACCCGCTCCCGCAGCAGATAGCCGTCGGCGACCAGGGCGGTGAGGAGCACGGCGCAGGACACCAGGATGTTGACGAGGACGCTGAACCCGTCGACCACCACGGCATGGTCGATCGCCGTGAACCCTCCGCGGCCGGTCACGTCCGCCCACTGCCACAGGGACACTCCTAGCGACCCGGCGGCGATGGCCACGGTGAGCAGCGTCCCCACCCGCACCCGCAGTTGGCGGCGTACGAGGGACGCCACGGCCAAGAGGACCACGCCCCCGCCCAACAGGACGATCTCGGGCAGGATCGCCAGGTAGCGGATGTGGGGCGTGGCGATCACGGTGGTGGCCAGCACGGTCACTTCCCTCCCTTGGCCGCCGCCGTGGCACCCGCCACGCCGGCGCGGGCCACCACCGGCTGCTGGGTGTGCGTCGACGACTCGACCTGGGCGATCAGGCGGTTCACCGACGGCGTGATGCGGTCGAGCACCGGCTTGGGGTAGATGCCCAGGAACACGATGGCCAGGATCAGCGGCGCGATCACCAGGCGCTCGGCCATCGACAGGTCTCGGGTGCCGGCATTGGCCAGGTCGACCCGGCCGTGGAACACCTGCTGGTACGCCCAGAGCAGGTAGAGGGCGGCGAAGACCACCCCGGCGGTGGCCACCACGGCCCACCACCGGTGCGTGAGGAACGTCCCGGACAGGACCAGGAACTCGCTCACGAAGCCGTTGAGCCCGGGCAGGCCGATCGACGCCAGCATGACGACGGTGAAGGCGGCCGCCATGACCGGGGCGGGCGACTGGAGACCGCGCAGCTCGGTCACCTGCCACGTCTGGCGCCGCTCGTAGATCCAGCCGATGAGCAGGAACAGGGCGGCCGTGACGAGCCCGTGGTTCAGCATCAGCAGGACCCCGCCCGTGACGCTCTGGGTCGTGAGGGCGAAGGTGCCGAGGGCGATGAACCCCATCTGCGCCAGGGACGAGTAGGCGACGAGCCGCTTCAGGTCGCGCTGGGCGCACGCCACGATGGCGCCGTAGATGATCCCGATGACCGCCAGGGTGAGGATGATCGGCACGAAGTCCACGGTGGCCTGGGGGAAGAGGTTGAGGTCGAAGCGGAGGATCCCGTACGTGCCGAGCTTGGCCAGCACCCCCGACAGCACCATCGAGCCCCCGGTGGGGGCCTCTGCATACGCGTCCGGCGACCAGGTGTGGAAGGGGAACAGCGGCGCCTTGATGGCGAAGGCGGCCGTGAAGGCAACGAAGAGGAGGATCTCCGTCGTGCTCGAGAAATGCGTGTGCATCAACGCCGGCAGGGAGAAGGTGAGGACGCCGGTCTGGTGCTGGTGCAGGAAGGCGACGACCAGGATCCCGACGAGCAGGAACGCCGAGCCCACGAACGTGTAGAGGAAGAACTTCACCGCGGCGTAGGCCCGGCGCGCGTGGCCCCACCCGCTGATCAAGAAGTACGAGGGCACGAGCGTCAGCTCGAAGAAGAAGAAGAACAGGATCAGGTCGAGCGACAGGAAGCTGCCGATGCACGCCGCCTCGAGCAGCAGCATCCACGCCAGGAAGCTGCGGGCGTCGGCCCGCGTGCGAGCCCCGGCCAGGGCGATCGGGAACAGCACCGCCGCCATGAGCACGAGGAACAGCGAGATCCCGTCGGTCCCGAGCTGCCAGTGGATGCCGAGCCCCTGGGCCCAGACGTGGTTGGAGCCGAACTGGTAGCCGGCGTCGCCCGTGCGGAACAGGACGGCCACGCCGATGGCGAACCCGAGGACCACCACCGACACGGCGATGGCCAGCCCTTCGAGCACCACCCGCCGCACTTGCGAGAAGGCACCGAGGATGGCGACGGCCGCGGCGCCGCCGGCCGGGAACAGCACGAGGAAGGTGAGGTAGGGGAACCCGGGCGAGTGGCTCATGACCAGGACCTCGAGACCATGAACACCAGGATGGCGACCAGGCCGAGGGCGACCCCGAGGACGTAGTTGCGCACGAAGCCGGTCTGGAGGCGCCGGACCCTGGCAGCGGTCGAGCGCACCAGGGCGGCGGTGCCGTTGACCGCCCCGTCGATCACCCGAGCGTCCACCACCGTGGCGAACGTCCGGGCCATGACCTGGCCGGGCCGCCCGATGACGGCGTCATAGAGGTTGTCCCAGTACCAGACCCGTTGGAGGAAGTCCGGTTCGAGCTCCGGCCGGTCCACCCGGCGCCGCCACAGGCCCCAAGCCACCAGCAGGGCGGCGACGGCCACCACGCCGTCGGCCACCGCCAGGGCGATCTGCACGGAGGCACTCTGGTGCGAGTCGAAGAGCCGGTTCCCGAAGACGGGGTCCAGCCATGCCGCCAGCGACACCGAGTGGGCCCACGGCAGGTCGATGAGGCCGGCGAACACGGCGCAGAAGGCCAGCACCACGAGGGGCAGGCGCATGACCCACGGCGACTCGTGCGGCTTGTGGTGCGCCGGGCTCCCGTCGGGGGCCGGCTCCTGCCAGCGGGCCTTGCCGGTGAAGGTCAGGTAGAAGATGCGGCTCATGTAGTACGCGGTCAGGAACGCGGTGAGCAGGGCGAGGGCGTACAGCGGCAGGTTCTTGGCGTACACGTTGGACAGGATGTCCCCCTTCGCCCAGAAGCCCGAGAAGGGGGGCACGGCGGCGATCGCCAGCCAGGCGAACAGGAACGTGCCGAACGTCCACGGCATCCACCGGCGCAAGGCGCCCATCCGCTTCATGTCCTGCTCGTCCTCCAGCCCGTGGATGACCGACCCGGCGCCCAGGAAGAGCAGCCCCTTGTAGAAGGCATGGGCGACCATCAAGAAGATGGCGGCCACGTAGGCGCCCGTCCCGACGGCCAGCACCATGTAGCCGATCTGGGAGACGGTCGAGAACGCCAGGCCCTTCTTGATGTCCTGTTGGGTGCAGGCGATGGTCGCCGCCACGAAGGCGGTGACCCCGCCGATCACGGCGATCACCCACATGCCCGCCGAGGACATGGCGAGGAGCGGGTTCGCCCGGCACAGGAGGTACACACCGGCCGTCACCATGGTGGCGGCGTGGATCAGGGCGGAGACGGGGGTCGGGCCTTCCATGGCGTCGGGCAGCCAGTTGAACAGCGGGATTTGTGCCGACTTGCCCGTCGCGGCCAGGAACAGCAGCAGCACGGCGGCCGTCGCCGCTCCCCCGCCCGCCAGGAGGTGGCGGTGGGCGAACACCTCCAGGTAGGTGAGGGTGCCCGTCTTGGAGAAGATGAGGAAGACGGCGATGAGGAAGCCGACGTCGCCCACCCGGTTGTAGATGAAGGCCTTCTTGCCCGCCGATGCGGCGGAGTCCCGGTGGAACCAGAAGGACACCAGCCAGTACGAGCAGACGCCCACGCCCTCCCAGCCGACGAAGGTCACGAGGAAGTTGTTCGCCAGCACCAGCACCAGCATCGAGAACACGAAGAGGTTGAGGTACACGAAGAACTTCGAGTAGTCCCGGTCGCGCTGCATGTAGCCGATCGAGTACAGGTGGATCAGCATGCTGACCCCGGTGACGAACACGCACATCGTCATCGAGAGCGGGTCGAGCAGGATCGCCGCCTTCACCTGCAGCCCGCCGACGGGGATCCAGGTGAAGAAGGCGTGCGATGCCGCCCCGGTCCCGCAGGAGACCGAGCAGGTCAGCTCCCGGGCCGTCGCCGGCTGGTGCACCAGGCCGATCAGCGTCACGCAGGCGGCGGCGAAGGACCCGGCCACCGCCACGGTGCCGATCCAGCCCGCCCACGGGTCGCCGACGCGGCGGCCGACAGCGAGCAGCACGACGAAGCCGGCGAGCGGCAGCAAGGGCATGAGGAAGGCGGCGTGCAGCATCGCTCAGCCCTTCAGCACGTGGAGGTCGTCGGCGGTGGTGCTCTTGCGCCGGCGGAAGATGGCCACGACGATGCCGAGGCCCACCACCACTTCGGCGGCCGCCACCACCAGGACGAAGAACACCAGCGACTGGCCACCGATGTCCCCCAGGACGCGGGAGAACGTGACGAAGGTCAGGTTGGCGGCATTGAGCATCAGCTCGATGCACATGAACATCACGAGCACGTTGCGGCGCACGAGGACGCCGATGGCGCCGATGGCGAAGAGCACCGCCGCCAGTCCGAGGTACCACGCAGGGCCGATGCTCATGACCCCGTCACCCGCTCGTCCATTCCGTCCTCCGCTCGCCCTGTCACGCCCGCCGGCACGGGCCGGCGTTCGCCGTCGTCGGTCGTGCTCCCGCTCGCCCCGGTGCCGGCCGCCACCGCCGCTGCCACCGGCGGCGAGGCGACGGCGGCGTCACCCGGCCCTCCGGCCCCCGGAGCGGCGGGCCTGGCGTCCCGAGGCTCCTCGTGGACCTGCGACGGCCGGCGGGCGAGGACGACGGCACCGACCACGGCGATGACGAGGAGCCCGGCGGTGATCTCGAACGCCCACAAGTAGGTCGTGAAGACCGACCTGCCGAGCAGGTAGGTGTTCGAGTGCCCGCCGGCGGTGGTCGAGCCGGCCACGGCGTGGGCCCCCGTGACCCAGTGGGAGGTCGCCGCCAGGAAGATGATGCCGGTGGCGGCGATCACCACCAGCACGAGGGCGAGGGGCCGCTGGCCCTTGAGCGGCTCGGCGGCCACGTTCTCCTCGCGGTCGACGCCGAGGAACATGATGACGAACAGGAAGAGGACGACGATGGCGCCGGCGTAGACGATGACCTGCACCGCCGCCAGGAACTGCGCGTCCTGCTCGATGAACAGCACCGCCACCCCGAACAGGGTGAGCACCAGGGACAGCGCGGCGTGCACCGAGTTGCGCGACATGACGACCCCGAGCGCCCCGGTCAGCACCACCGCCGCGCACACCACGAACGTGATGAGGTCGGGGATGGTGGCCCGCGTGGAGGCCAGCAGCAGCGGGGTCATGACGGCCCCCGCGTGGCGGCCTTGGCCGCCTTCCGCTGCGCCCGCAGCTCTTGGAGACGCTCGCGGGTCCGCTCCATCTTGCGCCGGTTGCGCTCGGCCGAGAGCTGTGCCCGCCACAGCCGGCCCCGCATCCCGCGGTGCTCGAGCGGGATGTCCTCGTCGAGGAGGTGCGCCTCGAGCACCTCGCGCAACGGCATGGTGCCGGTGGCGGCGTCGTCACGCCGTCCCGACTGCCCACCCTCCGGGCGCCGGACGCCGTAGCCGAGCTCGCCCGACCACTGCACCTCGCCTTCGTACGCTGCGCTCCCGGCGGGCGCCGTCGCCCGCATCCAGCCCGACGTGTGGCGGTCTGTCCCCTCTCGCCAGTCCTCCCAGGGCAGGTGCTTGGGACGTCCCTCGTCGTCGACCACCAGCTCCGCCTTGGTGTAGATGGCGTCGGCCCGGTTGGTGAAGGAGAACTCGAACAGCTTCGACTCGGTGATGGCCTCGGTCGGGCACGCCTCCACGCACAGGTCGCAGTGGATGCACCGCAGGTAGTTGATCTCGTACACGTAGCCGTAGCGCTCGCCAGGCGAGACCGGGTCGTCGGGCGGGTTGTCGAGGCCCCGGACGTAGATGCAGTCGGCCGGGCACACCCCGGCGCACAGCTCGCAACCGATGCACTTCTCCATGCCGTCCTCGTAGCGGTTGAGGACGTGCCGGCCGTGCTGGCGAGGCTGCTTGGGCTGCTTCTCCTCCGGGTACTGCCGGGTGACCCGTGGCCGGGTCAGGTGCTGGAAGGTGAGCTTGAAGCCGCCGAAGAACTGCAGCTGCTCCTTGAGGTCCTGGAGCACGCCCACCTCAGCCCTCCCCCTCGGTGCCGCTCACCGGCCGGGTGGTGACGGGCCGTGCCGGCGGGGACGGCGGCGCCGGCGGGATCGGCGGCGCGAGTGGGCTGCCGGTCACGAGGGTCGGGCGGGAGAGCCGGGCCCCGAGAGCCGTCATCGAGCCGTGCTGGTCGGCGCGCCCCCGTCCGATGGCGAAGGCGCGGACGAGGAGGCCGGCGCACGCCGCGCCCACGACGATCACCCCGAGCCCCCACCAGCCGTCGACGAGGAAACCGGCCACCCCGAGCAGCCAGACGAGGCTGAACGGAATGAGGTACTTCCAGCCGAGGGTCATCAGCTGGTCGTAGCGCAGCCGGGGCAGCGCCGCCCGGAACCACACGTAGATGAACAGGAACACGAGCACCTTGCCGAGGAACCACACCGTCGGGAACCACACGTCGAACGTCGGGAGGTGGGGCACGGGCCCGTCGGGACCGCCGAAGAACAGCGTCACCACCACGGCCGACATGGTGATGACGTTCATGAACTCGGCGAGGAAGAAGAGCGCGAAGCGGATGGACGAGTACTCGGTGTGGAAGCCGCCGACGAGCTCCGACTCGGCTTCGGTGAGATCGAACGGCGGACGGGTCAGCTCGGCGGTGATGGCCGTGAGGAAGAGGAGGAACGGGACGATCCCGAGACGGATCACGTTCCAGTCCCAGAATGCCGCCGACTGGGACTCCACCATGGCTCGGGTCGAGAGGGAGCCGGTCACGAGGACGACGGTCACGACCACGATCCCGAGCGCCGCCTCGTACGAGATCATCTGGGCGGAGGCCCGGACCGAGCCGAGCAGCGGGTACTTCGACCCGGACGACCAGCCCGCCAGCATCACGCCGTAGACGGCGACGGCGGACATCGCCAGGACCACGAGGATGCCGATCGGCGGGTCCGCCACCTGCAGCTCGAAGGGGTGACCGGCGATGGTCACGATGCCGCCCACCGGCACCACGGTGAAGATCAGCAACGCCGGCACGAGCGACAGGTAGGGCGCCAGCTTGAACACGAACCGGTCGGAGCGCTCGGGGAGGAGGTCCTCCTTGAAGAACAGCTTGGTGCCGTCGGCGAGCGTCTGGAGGAGCCCCCACGGACCGGCTCGGTTGGGCCCGATCCGGCTCTGCATGTCGGAGATGACCTTGCGCTCGAACCAGATCATGAGCATGACCGAGACGAGGAGGACCGCGAAGGCCACCAACACCTTGATCAGGACCACGACCCACACGAACCAGCCCACCCCGTGGGCGTAGAGGGGGTCGCCGTGGGTGGTCAGCGCGAGGAGGGTCCCGGTCATCGGACCGACTCCATGCGGACCTCGGTCACCGCGCCGGCGGCGTCGATGAGGTCGTGCAACGTGCCGGCGCCCGCCGGCACGTTGGCGTCCACCACGACCACCCCGCGCGGCACCCCGTCGTCGGCCCGCCCGGCCAGCTCCACGGTCCCACGTGCCGAGCGCAGGCGGACGGGCTCGCCGCTGGCCGTGGCAAGGGCGTCGAGGTCGTGCGGGTTGCAGTGGGCCTCCGCCGCCGGCACCAGGGGGCGCAACGACGGGGAGTGGGTCACCGCCGCGCCGGCGTCGTACAGGCGTCGCCGCGCCACCAGCCGCAACGAGTAGCTGTCGGCCGGTCCCACGTGGACGGCGGCGACGCCGGTCGCCGCCGGGTCGATCCCCGCGCCCGCCGCGGGGCGGCCGGTCCCCGGGACGGCGTCGCCCCCGGACGCGGTCCCGTCGCCCAGCGCCACCGGCCCTTCGGACGGGGGCGGCGCCGACTGGCCGACCCGAGGAGGCGCGCCCTGCCGCTCCGCCGATTCGATGCCGGGAGTGCCCATGGGGTCGATCGGGTGGACGGGGTGGGACGGCACCGCCGCGAGGTCGACCGGCACCACGACGCCGTCGCGGGTGGCAGCCGCGTCGAGGAGGCGCGCCGTGCACCCGGCGAAGGCGGGGGCGAGGCGCTCCACCTCGCTCCAGATCTCCGTGTCGCTGGTCAGGCCGAGGTCGCCGCCGAGCTCGGCTGCCAGCTCGGCGGCGATCATCCAGTCCGGCCAGGCTTCGCCGGGGGGCACCAGCTTCTGGCTGAGGCGGCTCACCCGGCCCTCGACGTTGGTCGTCGTCCCGGCCCGCTCGTGCGCCACCGCCACCGGCAGCACCACGTCGGCGTGGTCGGTGGTGGACGTCCGGTGCCCGGTGATGTCGACGACGAAGTCGGCGGCCTCCAGGGCCCGGGCGGCCAGGCCGCGGTCGGGGTAGTCGCCGGCCACGTCGGCGCCCAGGGCGACCAGGGCGCGCACGCCCTCCCCTCCGGCGAGCGCCGAAAGGATGCCGGCGGCGTCGCGACCGGCGGCGTCGGGCACCGCGCCCCATGCCGCCGAGAACCATGCCCGGCCGGCCTCCAGGCCGACGCGCCCCGGAAGGACGCCGGGCGCCAGGCCGAGCTCGAGGGCGCCCCGGACGTTGCCTCGCCGCAAGGCGAGGAGGAACCGGGCACCCGGCAGGGCCTGGGCCAGCGCACGCGCGGCGTCGGCCACCACGGACTCGTGCTCGGCGACGGAGGGGCGGCCCAAGACGACGACCACACCCGTGCCGTCGACCGCGCCGTCCGGCAGGCCGTCGGCCAGGAGGCGGCGGGCCCGGGCGAGGTCGGCGTCGTCCACCGTCGGCCCGGCCGGGTGGGGGTGCGCCTCGGCGCTCCCCCCTCCCAACAGCGCCCGCACGGCGGCGGCGGTGTCGCCGGGCCGGACCGTGAGCGACACGGCGGCGTGGGGCGTGAGGGCGGTCGGCACCGGGCCCACCTCGAGCAGCGTGGTCGTGCGGTCGACCGCCGCCCGCCGCAGCCGGAGGAAGAGCACCGGCAGCTCCTCCCGCAGGTCCCCGGTGAGCAGCAGGACGGCGCGCGCGTGGCAGGCCTCGTCGATGGTGGCCTGCGGGAGGCCCAGGACGAGGTCCGCCGGCAGCCCGTCACCGAGCTGCGCGTCGACCGAGTCGGTGCCGAGCACGCCCTTCATCAGCTTCGCCCAGACGTAGGCGCCCTCGTTCGTCGACTGGGCACCACCCAGCAAGGCCACGGCGCCGGGGCCGCCGGCCGAGCGCGCCGCCCGCAAGCCGTCGGCGGCGGCGCGCAGCGCCTCTCCCCAGCCAGCGGGCACCAGCTCGCCGCCGCGGCGCACGAGCGGCTGGGTGACCCGGCCGTCGGGGGCGTCCGGCGCGTCCGGCGTGGCCGCCACCTCGTCGCCGTTGACGGCCTCGTAGGCGTAGCGGCCCTTGTCGCAGAGCCAGCTCTGGTTGACCGGGTCGGCGTCCACGCCGAGCAGGCGCGTGATGCGGTTGGCCGAGGACTGCACGGCGACCCGGCAGCCGACGGCGCACGTGGTGCACGTGGACTCCACCTGGTCGAGGTCCCAGGGCCGGGCGGTGAAACGGTACGGCGTCGCGGTCAGCGCCCCCACCGGACAGATCTGCACCGTGTTGCCGCTGAAGTAGGAGGAGAACGGGCGGTCGGGGAAGGTCGCCACCTCGACCCGCTCGCCCCGGCCGGCGAAGTCGATCAGCGCCTCGCCGGCCACCTCGGCCGCGAACCTGGTGCAGCGGGCGCACTGGATGCAGCGCTCCCGGTCGAGCAGCACGAGCTCGGACAAGGCAATGGGCTTCTCGAAGTGCCGCTTCTCCTCGACGAAGCGGCTCTCGCCCGGCCCGTAGGCCAGCGTCTGGTCCTGCAACGGGCACTCGCCGCCCTTGTCGCACACGGGGCAGTCGAGCGGGTGGTTGACCAGCAGGAGCTCGAGGACGCCGTCCTGTGCCTTCTTCACCTTGTCGGAGGCGGTCACCACCTCCATGCCGTCGGCCACGCTCATGTAGCACGACGGCTGCAAGGTGGCGCCGCGAGGGCCGCTCACCTCGACCAGGCACATGCGGCACATGCCGACCGGCTTCATCCGCGGGTGGTGGCAGAACCTCGGGATGTACGTGCCGGCCCGCTCGGCGGCGCTGATGATCATCTCGCCCTTGCGAGCGGTGACCTCGCGCCCGTCGAGGACGAACGTGACCGTCTCCTCGGGCGGCCCCGGGACGTCAGGCATGGGGGCAGCCGCCTTCCTTCACGTGCAACAGGAACTCGTCGCGGAACATCTCGATCGCCGAGTGGATGGACGATGGGATGGATGGCCCGAGGACGCAGATCGTCGTCTGCTGCGGCGGCCACTGCAGTCCGGGGGTGATGTTGTCGCTGACGTCCAACAAGAGATCGAGGTCCTCCTCGCGTCCCTGGCCGTGCTCGATCCGCCGCATGACCCGCTCCAGCCAGCCCGACCCCTCACGGCACGGGGTGCACTGCCCGCACGACTCACGGGCGAAGAACCGGGTGATCCGCCAGGCGGCCCGGACCATGCACGTGCTCGAGTCCATGACGGTGATGGCTCCGGACCCGAGCATCGAGCCGGCCTGGCCGACCTCGTCCTGCCCGAGCGGGAGGTCGAGCTGGTCCGGCCCGAACCAGGGCGCCGACACGCCGCCGGGGATGAAGGCCTTGACCTCACGGCCGTCACGTACCCCGGCGCCGTAGACGGGCGCCATGACGAGGTCGCGGAAGGTGGTCTTCACCATCTCGACCTCGTAGGTACCGGGCCGGTTGACGTGGCCGGAGAGGGCGAAGAGGCGGGTCCCGGCCGAGCGCCCGGCGCCGAGGGCGGCGAACGCCGCGCCGCCGTTCACGACGATCCACGGCAGGTTGGACATCGTCTCGACGTTGTTGACCACCGTGGGCTGTCCGTACAGGCCGATGGCGGCCGGGAAGTACGGTGGCTTGATGCGCGGGAAGCCGCGCTTGCCCTCGAGCGACTCGAGCAGCGCCGTCTCCTCGCCGCAGATGTAGGCCCCCGCGCCCGGGTGCACCACCAGGTCGACCGAGAACCCGGACCCGAAGATGTCGGCCCCCACCGCGCCGTGGGCGTAGGCCTCGTTGAGCGCTCGCTGCACCCGCTCGAGCCCGAGGGCGAACTCCCCCCGGAGGAACACGAAGGCCCGCGTCACCTGCAGCGCGTAGGCGGCGATCACCACGCCCTCGACCAGCTGGTGCGGGTCCCGCTCGACGAGGAGGTGGTCCTTGAAGGTGGCGGGCTCGCTCTCGTCGCCGTTGACGACCAGGTAGGTGACGGGGTCCTTGCGCAGCATCGACCACTTGCGCCCAGCGGGGAAGCCCGCGCCGCCGCGGCCCAGCAGGCTGGCGGCGTCGACCTCGGCGGCCACCGCCTCGGGCGTCATGGAGAGCGCCTTGCGCAGGCCCTCGTACCCGCCGGTGGCCAGGTACCGGTCGATGGTGTACGAGTCCTCGTAGCCCACCCTCGAGGTGACGATGCGCGGCGCCTCGGTGACGGTCACGAGCCCTCCTCCTTGGCGGCGGCCCGGGCGGCTTGCGCCTCGGCCATGGCCGCTCGCTCGTCCGCGACGCTCGCCGGGTCGGCTTGGAGGCCCGTCGAGCGCCGGACCCGAACGAGCGTGCCGTGAGGTGGGATCTCGTCGCCCCGCCGCCCGGCACGGAGGTCGGCCACTAGGCCGTCGAAGGAGCCCGGCGTCTGGGCCCCGACGTAGCGGTGGTTGACGGTGACGCAGGGTGCCCGGTCACAGTCGGCGAGGCACTCGGCCTCCTCCAGGGTGATCATGCCGTCGGCGGTCGTCCCGCCGACCCGGATGCCCAGGTGCGCCTCGGCGTGCTCCAAGAGCTCCGCGCCGCCGCCCAGCAGGCAGGCGATGTTGGTGCAGATCGAGACGAGGTAGGTCCCCACCGGTTCCGTGTGGAGCATGTCGTAGAAGCTCGCCGTTCCACGCACCTCGGCCGGCGTGATCCCGAGCAGCGCGGCGATCTCCTCCATGGCCTCGGGGCGCAGCCAGCCGTCCTGCTCCTGTGCGAGGTGGCAGAGCGGGATCAGCGCCGAGCGCGGCCGGGGATAGAGCGCGATCAGCTCGCGGGCCCGCTCGAGGATGTCCGGACGCAGGTGGCTCACCGGTCCACCTCCCCCATGACCGGGTCCACCGAGGAGATCACGGCGACGGCATCGGCGATCAACGCACCGCGCAGCATGACCGGTGCCACCTGCAGGTTCACGAAGCTCGGCCCCCGGATGTGCATCCGGTAGGGCTTCGACGTCCCGTCGGAGACCAGGTAGCAGCCGAGCTCGCCACGGGGCGACTCGATGGCGACGTAGACCTCTCCCTCTGGCACTCGGAACCCCTCGGTGAAGACCTTGAAGTGATGGATCAGGGCCTCCATCGACTCGTCGATCCGGGCCCGCGGGGGCGGGGTCACCTTGCGGTCCTGGACCCGGTAGTCGCCGGGCGGCATCCGGTCCACGATCTGGCGGATGAGCTTGATCGACTCGCGGATCTCGTTCAGGCGGATGGCGTACCGGTCGAAGTTGTCCCCGTAGGTGCCGACGACCACGTCGAAGTCCAGCTGGTCGTAGGCCAGGTAGGGCATGGTGCGCCGGAGGTCCCACGGCACACCGGTGGAGCGCAGGATCGGCCCGGTGGCCGACAACGCCAGCGCCTCTTCGGCAGTGATGCTGCCGACCCCTTCGGTCCGCTCCCGGAAGATCGGCTGGCCCGTGAGGAGCTCGTCGTACTCGTAGGTACGGCGCAGCACCGTCTCGCAGATGACTTCGACGTCGTCCTCCCACCCGTCGGGCAGGTCGGCGGCTACGCCCCCGGGCCGGATGTAGTTGTGGTTCATCCGCAGGCCCGTGGTCTTCTCGAAGAAGGCGAGCACCATCTCGCGCTCCCGGAAGCCGTAGATCATCATCGAGGTGGAGCCGAGGTCCATCCCGTTGGTCGCCATCCACATGAGATGCGACGACACGCGTTGCAGCTCCGACATGAGCATCCGGATCCACACGGCGCGTGGTGGGAGCTCGACCTCGAGGAGCGCCTCCGTGGCGAGAGAGAAGACGAGCTCGTTGTTGAGCGGCGACAGGTAGTCCATCCGGGTCACGTTGGTGCACCCCTGGACGTAGGTCAGCTCCTCGCCCGTCTTCTCCATGCCGGTGTGCAGGTAGCCGATGACCGGCTTGGTCCGGAGCACGGTCTCGCCGTCCAGCTCCAGCATCAGCCGGAGCACCCCGTGGGTGGACGGGTGCTGGGGCCCCATGTTGATGATCATCGTCTCGTCGTCGGAACGCTCGACGTCGATGTCGCCGGCGTCGACGACGCCGCCTTCGGGGATGCGCAGGACCGCCCCCACCTCGCGCCGGAGCTCGTCGGGGGCCGTGGCCCGGCGTGTGGCCAGCTCCTGCGCACCCTCCGACGTCTCGGCCGAGCCGATGCGTGACGCCTGGCGAACCCCTCCGCCGTGCCTCGTCAGGTGATCGGTCATCGGGGCCCGGGAGCCTCCTTGAACTGCACCGGTACCCGGCCGACGCCGAAGTCCTTGCGGAGCGGGTGACCCTCCCAGTCCTCGGGCATCAGGATGCGCGTGAGGTCGGGGTGGCCGGCGAAGCGGACGCCCATGAGGTCGTAGGCCTCCCGCTCCATGGCGTCCGCCCCCGGGTACAGGTCCACCACCGAGGCCACGGCAGGGTCGAGCTCGGGCACTTGGACCCGCACCCGCACGCGGCGCCGCTGCGACAGCGAGAGCAGGTTCACGACGACTTCGAAGCGCTCCTTGGTCACGCCGGGCGGGAGGTCCCGGCCGGGGTGGGTGAGGAAGTCGACGGCACAGAGGTCGGCCAGCATCTCGAAGCCGTCGGTGCGATAGGCCTCGACCAGGTCGTGGTAGCGCTCCCGCGGCGGGAAGGCCGTCTCGTCGGCGTGCCGCCCCGCCGCACGCGGTACGTCGGCAAGGGCTGCTGCGGTCGCGGCCGGGCTGGTCATCGTGGCGTGGCGACCCGCACGGCGTTCGGCGCTTCGGGCACCCACCCGGCCGTGCGCTCGACGCCGGCCGGCTGCTGGGGCCGGCGGGCGATGGCGCCGGTGCGGATCTTCTCGTGGAGGGTCAGGATGGCGTGCAGGAGCGTCTCGGGCGACGGCGGGCAGCCGGGGGCGTACACGTCCACCGGGACGACCTGGTCGACGCCCTGGACGATGGCGTAGTTGTTGAACATCCCCCCGGACGACGCGCAGACGCCCATGGAGATCACCCATTTGGGCTCCATCATCTGGTCGTAGACCTGACGGAGCACCGGGGCCATCTTCTGGGACACCCGGCCGGCCACGATCATGAGGTCGGCCTGGCGGGGCGACGCCCGGAAGACCTCCATCCCGAGCCGGCTGATGTCGAAGTCGGCCGCCCCCACCGACATCATCTCGATGGCGCAGCACGCCAGGCCGAAGGTGGCGGGCCACACGCTGTTGCGCCGCGCCCACTTCACCAGGTCCTCGAGGCGACCGGTGAGGAAATTGTGCTGAAGGTCTTCGAGGCCCATCGCGGTGCCGCCTACGCCGCCTGGTCGGGCGCCGGCGGTTCGGCGGTGATGCGGGACACGGTGGACTCGCTCGTCCGCGCGGAGACCCCGGGCTGCAGCCGGCGGCCCGGGCCCCACTGCAAGGCCCCGTTGCTGACCAGGTAGAGGAACGCCACGAACACGACCGCTGCGAACACCAGTACCTCGACGATACCGAAGACCCGCAGCTGCCGGAAGACGACGGCCCAGGGGTAGAGGAAGATCACCTCGATGTCGAAGATGATGAAGATCATGGCCACCAGGTAGAAGCGCACCGGGAAGCGCTGCGGCGGCTCCTTGTCCGGGATGATCCCGCACTCGTAGGGCGCCACCTTGGGGCCGGTTGGCTTCCTGCGCGGAGCGAGCAGCGACGAACCGACGAACGACAGGCCGGCGAACAGGCCGCCCAGCACGAGCAGCAGGAAGATCGGCAAGTACTGGTCCACGACACGTGGTTTCTAGCACGGGCACTTTTGCGGAGGCACATCCGGAGGTTGAGGGGAATTCGGCACCGCGGGCACGTCGCCTCCGGCCCTGGCCTGGGGGCCGCACGGGGGGTGCACGGTGCTCGGTCCCATCGGGCGGCGCCTACGATCGGGCAGTGGTCGAAGGCACGAACGGCAAGCACGGACACGTCCACGACGTCCTCGTGATCGGCGCCGGGCCGTCGGGGTCCGCCTGTGCGTACTGGCTGGCCGACGCCGGGTGGGACGTTGCGGTGGTCGAGAAGAAGCGGTTCCCCCGCGAGAAGACCTGCGGGGACGGCCTGACCCCCCGTGCGGTCCGCCAGCTGGCCGACATGGGGCTGGAGGGTGCGCTCGCCGGCTCGCACCGCTACCACGGCTTGCGGTCGTTCGGCTTCGGCCGTTCCCTCGAGCTCACGTGGCCGGACCACCCCGACTTCCCCGCCTACGGCTACACCATCACCCGCTACGACCTCGACGGGCTGGTCTGCGAGCGGGCGGTCAAGGCCGGTGCCACCGTCTGGCAGGCCACCGAAGCGCTCGAGCCGTTGCTCGCCCACGACAGCGCCGGTGGCGGCCGGCCCGGGGGTGCCGACCGCCCCGGGGGTGCCGGGGGTGCCGGGGGTGCCGGCACCGCGACGAGCAGCGAGGTGCTCCCCCCCTGTGGCGGGGCCACCGTGCGGGACCGGGAGTCGGGCGAGACCCGTGACGTCCGGGCCCGTTACGTCGTGGTGGCCGACGGCTCCAACTCCCGGATCGGTCGGGCGCTCGGCACGGCCCGGCAGCGCAATCACCCGCTCGGCATGGCGCTGCGGGGGTACTACCGCTCGCCGCGCCACGACGACCCCTTCATCGAGTCCCACCTGGACATCCGGGACGCCGAGGGCGAGGTCGTCCCCGGCTATGGCTGGATCTTCCCGCTCGGCGACGGCCGGGTCAACGTGGGTGTGGGACTGCTGTCGACCGACCGCCGGTGGAAGGGCGTGAACACCTCGAGGCTCATGGACAGCTTCGTCCAGTGCGCCCCCCAGAGCTGGGGGCTCTCCCCCGAGAGCGCCTGTGGCCCTCCGACGGGCGGCAAGCTGCCGATGGGGATGGCGGTCGGCCCGCACGCCGGGGAGAACGTGGTCGTGATCGGCGACGCCGGCGGGTCGATCAACCCCTTCAACGGCGAGGGCATCGCCTACGGCTACGAGACCGGCCGGCTGGCTGCCGCCTTCTTGGGCGAGGCCCTGTCGGGCGGAGGGGCGGCCGCCCTCACCGGCTACGAGCGGCAGCTGACCGAGTCCTACGGCGAGTACTACCGCATCGGCCGGGCCTTCGTCCGCCTCATCAGCAATCCCGAGGTGATGCGGCGCTGCGTCTCGTTGGGCATGCACTCGGAGTGGTTCATGAGCGAGCTGCTCCGCATCATGGCGAACCTGATGCGGCCGGAACGGGCGGGGGCGTCGGAGATCGGGTACCAACTGCTGGACCTGGCCGCTCGGTACCTCCCCGAGGAGCCCGGGGCGGCGTAGGCCGATCGATCAGGCGTCGGTGCCGCGCGTGGTGGCGATCCGCCGCTCGATGCCGTGGACGAGGCGGCTCGCCATTGTCGCCGGAAAGCCCGAGGCCGTGGCGAACGTCACCGTCGTCGACTCCACCCGGCCGCCGCCGACGAACGCGAAGCCGAGCTGCACGACCGCGGTGGCACCGTGCACGGTGACCGGGAAGTTCAGGTCCATCCCGGCGGCACGGACCCCTTGGCGCTGCGGCAAGGACAACGCGTGGACGGCCGGCGTGCCGTAGGTCGCGGTTGTCGCCGCCACCTGTCCAGCCACGGTGCCGACCGCTGTCGCCCCGGACGACGGCGCGGCTTGGAGCAGGGTCGTCAGCGCGTGGGCGAAGCAGGCCGGAAAGACACCCTTGTCCACCTGGGCCATGGCCGCCGACACCGGCGCGGCGGCGGCGTACACGGCCGTCACGGACCCCGCTTCGAGGGGCGGGGAGCTCGCCGGCGCGGCGAAGGCCGGTGAGCCGTCCTGCGCAACGGGGCGCACCGGTCCTGGGGCGAAGACCCGGTCCTGGCTCGCCCGGATCCCCATGCACGAGTCGAACTGGCGCATGGCGCGCGCCTGCACCCGGGTGGCGGCACCCACGACGGCCGGGCTGCCCAGCACGCCGCCGCTCGCCGGTCGGGCGCCGAGGAACCCGGTCAACGGGCCTGTGGCCGACGTGTCGACCGTCCACCCGACCGGGAACTCGTTCTTCGTCAGGTTGAGCTCGACCGCCAGCAATCGCTCGGCTGCCCCGTTCGCCGACGGCGGAGCCCCGGCCGGGGGGTTCTGCTGGCGCGTGCCGCCCACGAAGAGGACCACGGCGAGGGCGACGAGCAGCACGAGCAAGGTCCACAGCGCGGCGAGCAGGGTGTGAGGCGACGGCCGGCGGAACGGGTCGGCACGGGCCGGGCGTGCCGCCGGGGAGGGGACCGCGCCGACATCCGAGGCGGTGGCGACCTCCGGGCCGGCACCCGCCTCCGGGCCGGCACCCGCCTCCGGGCCGGCGGCGCCAGCGGACTGGAACACCGGTGCCACGAGCGCGAGGAATGGCTCGCTCCCCTCGTCGGTCGTCCCGGCCGACGCAGGACCGCCCTCGACGCCGACACCGCCCTCGACGTCGTCGGTCACCGCCGCCGCGCCCTCGACGTCGTCGGTCACCGCCGCCTCCGGGACGTGCCCAGCGTACGGCGGCTCGGGTGGCGCAGCCTCGGGCAGCCCCACGTCCTCGCCGGGCTGCGAGGGCGGGAGCGGCGGCTCGGGTGGTGCCACCGTCCCTTCGGTCACCGTCGGCGTTGCCACACCGTTGCCCCGGTGCAGCGGCTCGGGCGACCAGAAGGGTGGCGGACCCACAGGGCGCGGCGCAGCCGGCGTGGGAACAGGCGCCGGAGCCGGACGCGCCGGAGCCGGACGCGCCGGCGCCGGACCGGCCGGCGCTGACGGCGCCGGAGCGACAGACCCCGGAGCGGCCGGTTCCAGACCGGCAGCCGGTGGTGCGGAGGGGGCCGGCCCAACAACGGCCGAGCGGGTGACGAGCAGCAGGTCGACGGCGGTCGCCCGGTCGGGCGGCAGCTGGTCGCTCGGTACCAGCCACCGGACGTACGTGCCCGCCACCGTGGCCGACACCGCCACTGCCGGGTTGCCGTCGGGCAGAAGGCCTGGTTCGCCGCATCGGGCGGCGGCCACCGATGTCCACGGCACGACACGGCCCGGCGCGTCCCCCGGACCTTCGACCGCGATGCCGGTAGCCGTGATCCAGAGGGTCAGTCCCTCGATCGTCTGGGCCGGACCGTCCGCCGGGGCGACCTCCATGGCGGTGCCGGTGAACCGGAGCCCTGGCTTGGTGCCGGCGGCGGAGGTGGCCACTGGTTCATGGTACGGCCGGCATCTCCCGCCCGTCGCCGAGAGCCTGGTCCAGCTCGGCGGCGACCTCGACAGCCGCCTCCTCCGCCGCCGACACTGCCAGCGCCAGCTCGGCGTCGCCGTGGGCCATCCCGGGGAACAGCACCTCGTACGGCCCGGGCGCCAGGGCGACGCCCCGGCGGAGCAGGGCATGGAAGAGCCGGGGGTAGACGCCGTTGCCGGCGACGGCGCGGGCGCTGTCGTAGTCGACGGGGACCCCGAGCTCGGCGCCGGCGGCGCCGACAGAGAGCCCGACCAGCGGCCCGACGGCCGGGCAGCACGCCGCCAGCCCGCCGCTCACCAGGGCCGCCTCCAGCTCGGCGGCGAAGCGCGTCGCTCGGTCGGCGAGGTCCCGGTAGTCGGCTTCGGTCACGTGGTCGAGCACCGCTCGCCCCGCCGCCGTGGCGAGCGGGTTCCCCGACAGGGTGCCGGCCTGGTAGACGGGTCCGCCGGGGGCCAGGGCGGCGAGCAGGTCGGCGCGGCCCCCGAAGGCGCCCACCGGCAGGCCACCACCGATCACCTTGCCGAAGCACCACAGGTCCGGCGTCACGCCCGACGCCGCCGTCGCGCCGCCGGGGCCGAGGCGGAAGCCGGTGATCACCTCGTCGAATACGAGGAGTGCGCCGGCACGGTCGCACGCCGCCCGGAGCCCTTCCAGGAAGCCGGGCGCCGGCGGGACGAGGTTCATGTTGGCGGCGACGGGCTCCACGATCACGCAGGCCACGTCGTCGCCGAGCTCGGGCACGACGTTGTAGGGGACGACGAGCGTGTCGGCCACGGCCCCCCGGGGGACCCCGGCCGACCCGGGCAGCCCGAGCATGGCCACCCCGCTGCCGCCCGCCGCCAGCAGGCCATCGGAGTGCCCGTGGTAGCACCCAGCAAACTTCACGATCCGCTCCCGCCCGGTCGCCCCACGTGCCAGCCGCACCGCGCTCATCGCCGCTTCGGTCCCCGAGGAGACCAGGCGAACCTGCTCGCACCCCGGCACTCGCTCGCACACCGCCTCGGCCAGCAGCACCTCGCCCGGCGTGGGCATGCCGAACGACGTCCCGAGGGCGGCGGCCTCGCGGATGGCCGCCACGGCCACCGGGTGGGCGTGCCCGAGCAGGACCGCGCCGTAGGACTGGACGAGGTCGAGGTAGCGGTGCCCCTCGACGTCGTACACCCATGGCCCTTCGCCCCGTGCCACGGTGAACGGCACCCCGCCGACGGAGGCGAAGGACCGGACCGGCGAGTCGACGCCTCCGGGGATGGCGCGCCGGGCCCGGGTGAACCACTCCCCGTTGGCGCCGGCAGCCTCCGGGTCAGCCACCCAGTGCCTCGGCGACGTCGGCGGCGAAGTAGGTGAGGATGAAGTCGGCGCCGGCGCGCTTGATCGACGTCAGCTGCTCCATGGCCACCGCCGGCCCGTCGATCCATCCCCGCTCGGCCGCCGCCATCACCATGGCGTACTCCCCGCTGACCTGGTAGGCGGACACGGGCACGTCGACCGCCGCCCGGACGTCGGAGAGGATGTCGAGGTACGGGTTGGCCGGCTTCACCATGACCATGTCGGCGCCCTCGGCCACGTCGAGCGCCACCTCCGCCAAGGCCTCGCGCCGGTTGGCCGGCTGCTGCTGGTAGGCGTGGCGGTTGCCGCCGCCGGCGATCGTCACGTCGACGGCGTCGCGGAAGGGACCGTACAGCGCCGAGGCGTACTTGGCGGCGTAGGCGAGGATCGCGGTTGTCTGGAAGCCTTCGGCGTCCAGGCCCTCGCGGATCGCCGCCACCTGGCCATCCATCATCCCGCTGGGAGCCACCACCCCGGCGCCCGCCCGGGCCTGGGCGACGGCCACCTTCTGGTACCGCTCGAGGGTGGTGTCGTTGTCCACGGTGCCGTCGGGCCGGAGGATCCCGCAGTGCCCGTGGTCGGTGTACTCGTCGAGGCAGAGGTCGGCCGCCAGCACCACCTGGTCTCCGACCGCTGACGCCACCTCGCCCAGGGCCCGCTGGGCGATGCCGTCGGGGTCCCACGCCGCCGAGCCCTCGGGGTCCTTGGCCGCCGGGACGCCGAACAGCATGATGCCCGGCACGCCCACGGAGGCGAGCCGCTGCACCTCGGCCACCAGCGAGGGCACGGTGTGCTGGTACTGGCCCGGCAGCGACGTGATCGGGACCGGCTGGTCGATCCCCTCGCGCACGAACAGCGGCGCCATCAGGTCGTCGACGCCGAGCACGGTCTCGCGCACCATCCGTCGGAGCACCTCGGTGCGCCGCAGCCGGCGGAGCCGTCGCGCGGGGAAGCCCATGCCGGCCAGCCTACGACGGCCGGTTCTCGCCCAGTGCCGCCACCAGCCCGGCGGCCGACGGGACGGCCGCCTCCACCGCCACCTCCAGCCCGCCCTTGCGGGCGGCGGCGGCCGTCACGGGGCCGATGCAGGCGACGACGGGCGGCACGGGGAGGGCCAGGTCCAGGTAGGCGCGCACGGCCGAGGGCGAGCCGAACGTCACGACGTGTGCCCCCGCCAGCACGGCCGCCACCTCGGGCGGCGGGGGCGGTGCGGGCACCGTCCGGTAGGCGTCCACCTCGTCCACCTGCCAGCCCTTGGCGCGGAGGCCCACGGGCAGCGTGTCCCGACCCTCGGCGGCGCGGGGGAAGAGCACCCGGCCCGGCCCGGGAGGGAAGGCCGCCACCAGCCCGGCGGCCGTCGCCGGCTCGGCGACCAGGTCGGCGGCCACCCCTCGCTCGGCGAGGGCGGCGGCGGTGGCGGCGCCCACCGCCGCCACGCCGATCCCGGCGAGCGAGCGTGCATCGCGCAGCAGTGGGAGGAAGCGCGTCACGGCGTTGGCCGACGTGAACGCCACCCACTGGTGCTCGGCCACCCGCGCCGCAGCCTGCGCCAACGCCGCGCCGTCCCCGGCCGGGGGGGCGATCTCGATGACCGGCACCTCGATGACCCGGGCACCGGCGACGACGAGGGCGTCCGCCAGGTCGGCCGCCTGGTGGCGGGCCCGGGTGACGACGACGGTCGTCCCGGTGAGCGGCCCGGGGGCGCGCCCACCGAGGTCCAGCCCTGCCACCGGGCCGATCACGATGACGGCCGGGGAGCCGAGGTCGGCGGCCGCGAGCTCGGCCAGCGACGTGCGGACCGTGCGCTCCTCCGGGGTCGTGCCCCACTCGACGACCACCACCGGCGTGCCGGGCGGGCGCCCGGCGGCGAGCAGCCGCTCGGCGATCTCGGCCCGGGTGGCCATCCCCATGAGCACGACCAGCGTGCCGCCGGCCCGGCCGAAGGCGTCCCAGTCCACGGACGCCGGATCGCCGACGTGCCCGGTGACGACGGTGACCGACGTGGACAGCCCACGGTGCGTGACCGGGATGCCGGCGGCGGCAGGTACGGCGACGGCCGAGGTCACACCGGGCACGACCTCCCAGGGCACTCCGGCTGTGGCCAACGCCTCGGCCTCCTCGCCCCCCCGCCCGAACACGAAGGGGTCGCCACCCTTGAGGCGGACCACGGTGCCGCCGCCCCGGCCGTGGGCGACGAGCAACGCGTTGATGTCCGCCTGCCGGCCCGGACCGGCATCGGGCGACTTGCCCACATCGACCAGCTCGGCGCCTTGTCTGGCCAGGGACAGGAGGGCCCGGTCGACCAGGCGGTCGTACACCACGACGTCGGCGGCCGCCAGGAGGGCCGCACCCCGCCGGGTGAGCAGCCCCGGGTCCCCGGGGCCGGCGCCCACCAGGTACACGGTCACGGCGTCGACCAGTCGTCGAGGGCGGCAGCCCCACGGTCGACGAGCAGGTGCCGGGCGAGGTCGCGCCCCAGCGCCGCCGGGTCGTCGCCCTCCAGCCACGCCCGCACGAGCACCCGCCCGTCGCCGCTGGCGACCATGCCGTGGCACCGCAGGCCGCCGGCGACGGGCTCGGCCCACCCGCCTACGGGGACCGCGCAGCTGCCGCCCAGGCCAGCCAGCAGCGCACGCTCCGCGTCGAGCGCCCGGTGGGCCACCGGGTCGTCGAGCACGGCGAGGAGCGCACGGGCGGGCGCGTCGACCTCCCGGCACTCGACCGCCAGGGCGCCCTGGCCGACCTGCGGCAGGAGCACGGCCGGGTCGAGGCGCTCGGCGACCCGCTCCTCCCAGCCGAGCCGGTCCATCGCCGCCGACGCCACCACCACGGCGTCGACGCTGCCGGCCTGGGCGACGCGGGTCGCCATGTTGCCGCGGAGCTCGACGAACGTGAGGTCCGGGCGGAGGTTGGCCAGCTGGGCCCGCCGCCGGGACGACCCGGTGGCCACGGTGCCCCCGGTCGGCAGGTCGGCCAGGGGGCGCCCCACGAGGGCGTCGCGGGGGTCGGCTCGCGGGGGCACGGCGGCGAGCACCAGCCCCGGCGGCGTCAGCGGTGGCAGGTCCTTGGCCGAGTGGACGGCCAGGTCCGCCCGCCCCTCGGCCACCGCCTCCTGGACGGCCTTCACGAACACGCCCTTGCCGCCGATGCGGTCGAGCGGCACGTCGGTGCGCCGGTCGCCCTCGGTCCGGACCACCACCACGTCCACGGCGGCGCCCGCGCCCCGCAGCGCCTCGGCGACGAGCTCTGCCTGGCGGCGGGCGAGCGGCGAGCCCCGGGTGGCGAGCCGGACGGCGGTCAAAGGTCGAACAGGGCCCGGAGGGCCTCGACCAGCCGCTCGCCCCGGGCGGTGCCGGACACCTCCCTCAGGAGGGTCGTGGGCTCGTGGAGCACCTTGGCCAGGACCGACCGGGTCACGGCGTCCACCTGCTCCCACGCCTCTTCGGGCAGGTCGCCGAACTGGCTCCGCCGGCGAGCGAGCTCGGCCCGCCGCAGCTCCTCCATGCGGCCACGCAGCGCGCCGATGACCGGCGCCGCCCCGCGGGCCCGCGCGGCGGTCCGGTAGCGGGCGATGTCGTCGGCGACGATGCTGAGCGCCCGGTCGACCTCGCCCCGCCGGTCGTCCATGGCCCTGGCCACGGCCGCTCGGAGGTCGTCGAGGTCGAGCACCGTGACGCCGGGGATCGCCGCGGTGCCCGGGTCGACGTTGCGAGGCACGCCGAGGTCCACCACGAGGAGGGGGCGGGCGGACCGGTCGCCGGAGGGTGCCAGGGTCCCCGAGGTGACGGCCGGCCCTTGGACGGCGGTGACGACGACGTCGGCGGCGGCGGCCGCTTCCCCGAACCCGGCCGTGCCGATGGCCCGGACGGGGGCGCCCGCTCGGGTGGCCAACGCGCTGGCCCGGGCCTCCGTGCGGTTGACCACCACCACCTCGGCCGGCCGTCGCCCGACGGGCAGGCCGCCCAGGGCTCGGACCACGCCGCCGCCCATGTCGCCGGCGCCCAGCACGACCACGCGGGTGTCCTCGAGGCCGCCAGGGCGCCGCTGCTCGGCCAGCTCCACGGCGGCGTGGGCGAAGGACGTCGTGCCGCGGGCGATGCCGGTCTCCGAGCGCACCCGCTTGCCCGTCTGGACGGCGTGGCGGAACAGCTCCGCCAGCACCGGGCCGCTCACCCGCTCCTCGTGCGCGCGCTCCCACGCCCGACGGACCTGGCCCAGCACCTCGCCCTCCCCAGGGACGGCCGATTCGAGCCCGGAGGCCACGGCGAACAGGTGGGCCGCCACGTCGTCGTCGAACCGGACGGAGGTGTGCTCCTCGACGTCGACCAGGGTCGCGCCGGCCTCGTCGGCCAGCAGCTCCCGGATCTCCTCGACGGCGTCGTGGAACCGGTCGGCGACGGCGTAGACCTCGGTGCGCAGGCAGGTCGACAGCACCACCGACTCCTGCAGGTTGGACCGGTCCCGCAGCGTGCCCAAGACCTTGACCAGCTCGGCGTCGCCGAGGGTCACCCGCTCGAGGAGGTCGAGCGGGGCGCGCTGGTGGTCGATGCCTACGACGAGGACGGACAACGGGTCTGGGTGCCTCCTGGGGGAGCGGGGCCGGCCGGGCCCCCCACCACGCTAGGGCCAATGCGCCGGCCGGCGCAGGTCACCGTCGGCCTGCTGGAGATGGAAGCTCATCACCTGGAGCTCGATGGACAGGTCGACCGAGCGCAGCAGGACCTCGCCCGGGACCGTGAGCAACCGGGGGGCGAAGTTGAGGATCGACGGCACGCCGGCCGCCACGAGGAGGTCGGCGACCTGCTGTGCCGCGACTGCTGGGGTGGCGATGACCCCGATGGCCGGGTGGGCGGCACCGAGCATGGCGGGCAGCTCGTCGACGTGCGCCACGCGCGTGCTGCCGACCACGTGGCCGACCACCGAGGGATCGGCGTCGAACAGCCACGCCACCCGGAACCCGTGGGAGGAGAAGCCCTCGGAGCCGGCGAGGGCCCGCCCGAGGTTGCCGATGCCGACGATGGCCACCGGCCAGTCCCGGGCGGCCCCGAGGGCCCGGTCGATCTGGGTGGCCAGGTACGCCGTGTCGTAGCCGGTGCCGCGGGTGCCGAACCAGCCGAGGAGCGAGAAGTCCTTGCGCACCTTGGCCGCGTTCACCCGGGCACGCGTGGCCAGCTCCTCCGAGGAGACGGTGGCCGTCCCCCCCCGCAGCAGCTCCGCCAAGATGCGCTGGTACACGGGCAGCCGCACGACGATCGCCTCGGGGATGCGGCGGTTGCGACCAGGTTCACCGACCATCTGGGGATGGTAGCGAGCCGGCTACCAGGACAGCGTCACGAGATCGCCGGTGCCGACGCCGAGGCGCAGCGCCGCCGACCCTTCCCGCACCACGAGCGCCAGCCGGCCGTTGGCGTCGACGAGCACCCCGACCTCTCCGGCGCCCAGGTCGCCGAAGGCCCGCACGCGCGACACGATCTCGGTGCCGCCCCACCCGGCGACCGCCTTGCCGGGGACGGGCTCAGCGGTGGCGGTGAGCACGGGCACGTCCTCCGGCAGCGCCGTGGCCGACGCCGCCAGCTGGACGTTGCCGAACCTGTCGACCCAGGTCACCTCGGCCCGGAGGATCCGGCGCCCGTCGGACATCCGGCCCCGCTCGCAGACCGGCCTGGGCACGCGGACCAGCTCGTCGACGGGAACGGCCTCGCCGAGCTGGTCGCACGGCGTGCCGTCGCACAGTGCGGCGACGACCGGCGCGAACACGTCGCGGCCGTCGAAGGTCGGCGACGCGTCGGTACCCACGTCCAGCTCGACGACGTGGTGGAGCTCGCCGGCGGCTTCCGCGGCGGGGACCAGCAGCCCGTTGTCCGGGCCGACGAACCACAGTGTCCCCGCCTCGATGGCCAGGCCCCGACGGCCGGCCCCGACGCCGGGGTCGACGACGCCGAGCACGACGCCGCTGCCGAGGAAGGGCACCGCCCGGAGCAGCGCCTCCGACCCGGCACGCACGTCGAACGGCGGGACGTCGTGGGTGAGGTCGACGACGACCGCCCCGGGTACGAGGCGCCGCAGGACGGCGTGGACGACACCCACGAACTCGTCACGCAGGCCGTAGTCGGACAGGAAGAAGACGGTGGACGACCGCGGCCCGCCAGCACCGCCGTTCGTCGCCGCCCCGTTCGTCAACCGGCCCGGGTGACGCGCTCGTCGAGGTAGTGATCGAGGTCCTGGGCCCGCACCCGGAACGAACGGCCGATGCGCACCGCCGGCAGCTCGCCCGCGTTGATCCGTCGGTACACCGTCATGGCCGAGACGCGAAGCAGTGCGGCCACTTCGTTCACGGTCATGAACCGTGCCTCGATGCTCTGGACTTCACGGGTCATCTTGGAGACTCCCCTTCCGCGACCCGCACTGTACGCCCAGGCCAGGGTCGGGCGAAAGGCCTGCCTGCCGTTCCTGCCCGGCAGGGGGCCGTTCACCGCGCCAGGTTGCGGGACCGTTCAGCCGCCGCGAGGACGGCCTCGAGGAAGGCGGAGCGGACCGCCCGGGCCTCGAGCGCCCGCAACCCGGCCGCCGTGGTGCCGCCGGGCGACGTCACCCCCGCCCGCAGGACCTCCGGCGTCTCCCCCGTCTCGGCCAGGAGCGCGGCCGACCCGCGCAGCGTCTCGAGGACCAGGGTTCGGCTCACGTCGCGGGACAGGCCGGCCAGCACCCCCGCCTCGATGAGGGCCTCGGCCACGAGGAAGACGTAGGCGGGACCGGAGCCGGAGAGGCCGGTCACGGCGTCGAGGTGGCGCTCGGGGACCCGGACCACGGTCCCCACGGCGGCCAGCACCGACTCGGCCCACTCGAGATCGCTCGACGCCGCGGCGCCACCGCCGGACATCGCCGACACCCCGGCGCCGACGAGGGCCGGCGTGTTGGGCATGGCACGCACCACCACTGCCCCGGCCGGCAGGCACGCCTCGAGCCGCCCGGTCGGCATGCCGGCCACGATCGAGAGGACCCGGGTGATGCCCGCCGCGCCAAGGGTGCGGCACGCCGGCTCGGCGACCTCGGGCTTCACCGCCAGCACCGCGCCGGTCGCCGATGCCGTCAGCTCGGTACCCACCACGTCGGCCAGCGCCACGCCGAGGGCGGAGAGCGCGGCCCTCCGGGCAGGGTCGGGGTCCACGACAGCGAGGTCGCCGGGCTGCCACGGGCCCTGGCGCAGGAGCCCGGCCACGAGGGCCTCCCCCATTCGACCCCCTCCGACCACCAGCAGCGTCACGGGCATCGGCGAGAGGCTACTCGCGGGGCGCGTCAGCGCCGGGGGTGGCGGCGGCGGTAGATGGCCGGGTGGCCGAGCGTCATGGCCGTCGGGTAGTGGTCGTCGACGTAGACGATCGACGAGCCGGCGATGCGGTCCAGCTCGTCGTCGTCGACCAGCGGCGCCGGCACCCGTCCCATGAGGTAGACGGCATCCTCCGGGCCGAAGCAGAAGGCCATGCCGTACAGGTCGGCGTTGCGCCGCAGCAGGTACCGCAGCACCTCGGTGACGTTCGCCTCGGGGGCCGGCATGAACTGCGCCTCGTGGTGGAGGGTGCGCTGGCGCAGGGTCAGCCAGACGGTGATGGCGTCCTTCTCCTCGCCCCGGAAACGGAGGTACCACCGGTGCGATGCCGTCCGGTCCTCCACGTCCTGGCGTTCGGCCGCGACGAGGCCGAACGTGCCGTCAGCCGACCGCTCCCGCTCGATCCAGGCGTCGATCCGCGCCACCACCTCGCCCATCGCCTCGGCGCCGGGCAGGTCGACGCGTGGCACCGGTCAGCCGCACTCCACCAGTCGACCGGCCGTCAGCCGCTCGTGGATCTCCCGGAGCCGCCCGGCCGCGTCCCGCCAGGTGTAGCGCCGCGCCCGGAGCACGGCAGCCGTCGACAGCCGCTCGGCCAGCAGGGGCTCGTCCACCAGCATGCGCACGTAGGCGGCGTAGGCGGCAGGGTCCGGCTCGTCCACCAGGAACCCCGTGCGGCCGTGGTCGACCAGCGTGGTGAGGCCCCCGACGGCCGACGCCACCACCGGCGTGCCACACGCGGCCGCCTCCAGCGCCACGAGGCCGAACGACTCCGACCGGCTGGGCACGAGGCACGCGTCGGCGGCCCGGTAGTAGGTCGAGAGGAGCTCGTGCGGTTGGGGGTCGACCATGGTGGTCCGGTCGGCGACGCCGAGCTCGTTCGCCAGCCGCCGCAGGCGCACGTACGACTCCTGGCCGTGCGGGCCGCTCGGGCCGCCCACCACCACGAGCCGGTACCGGGGACCGAGCTCGGCGACGGTCCGGACGGCCACGTCGATGCCCTTGAGCGGCTGGATGCGTCCCACCGTGAGGAGCAGCCGCCCGTCCACCGGCAGTCCCAGCGCACGCCGGGCCTGCGGCGCGTGCCCGGGGCCGAAGAACGCATGGTCGACGCCGGGCGCCACCACCTCGATCCGGTCCGGGTCGGCGCCGTACAGGTCGGCGATCTGGTCGGCCTCGACCGAGCAGGAAGCGAGGACGGCGTCCGAGCAGGCGATCACTGCCGCCTCGGCCTCGGCCCGCCGGTGGGGCAGGTCGGCCTGGACCTCCTCGGGCACCAGCTCGGCCTTCACCCGGTCCAAGGTGTGGAACGTCGAGACGAGCGGCAGGTCCAGCTCGTGCTTGAGCCGGTGCCCGGCGATCCCGGACAGCCAGTAGTTGGCGTGGACGGCCTCGAAGGGGCCGTCGTCGCCGTCGGGACCGAGGTGGCCCGGCCCGCCCATGACGCCGAGCACACGGTCGGTGAACTCGCCGACCAGTTCGGGCAGCACCTCACGTGCCACGGGCGCGGCCGGCCCGGCGCGGACGTGGTGCACCCGCAGGCCCGGCTCCACCTCGACCACCAGCGGCACGTCGGGTGACTCCGCCCGGGTGAAGACGTCGCACACGACGCCCGTCCGGGCGAGGGCGGCCGCCAGCTCCCGCACGTAGACGTTCATGCCGCCACCGTCACCGGTGCCAGGCTGTGCCAGCGGGGACGTGTGGAAGGACAGGATGGCCAGGCGCCGCATGACGCGCCGAGCCTACTGGCGCGTCGCGTCCACCCCGGTCTCTCGGTCGGCGCCATTGGCGCCGCCGACGCCCTCGGTGCGCGCCTCGTGCTCCCTGCGGAAGGACAGGTAGATGCGCACCAGCGCCTGCTTCTGGTCCTCGTTGAGGTGCGGATCGGCGAGGATCTGGCGCGTCAGGTCCTGCCCTTCGGACGGCGGGTCGAGGATGCCCGCCTGGACGTAGAGCGTCTCGGCCGAGATCCGCAGGGCCCGGGCGATCTGCTGCAGGATCTCAGCCGACGGCCGCCGCAGGCCCCGCTCGATCTGGCTCAGGTAGGGGTTCGAGATGCCCGCCAGCTCCGAGAGCCGCCGCAACGAGAGGCGCGCCGTGTTGCGCTGGGCCCGGATGAAGGCGCCCAGGTCCCGGTCGCTGCCGTCCGCTCGCATCACGCCAGAGCGTACGGCACCGAATGCTCATCGCAGCAGCCCCGCACGGCCGGGCGGGGCGTACCGGTAGACGGCGCGGCCCCACACGGTGCGGCGTGCGACGGGCCCGAACGTGCGGCTGTCGGTGCTCTCGGCCGGGTTGTCGCCGCGCAGCTCCACGGTGCCCTCGCCGGCAGGCGTGGCCCGCTTCACGATGAGCCGGCGCGGGTCCCGCGGGTCAGGCACGGCGAGGAGGGCGCCGGAGGCAACCGGCCATCTCGGCGCCAGACGGACGACGAGGAGGCGGTCGCCGGGTTCGAGCGTCGGGACCATGCTGCGGCCCTCCACGACGACGCGGCGTAGGCCGAGGACCGTGAGCGCCGCGCCGCCCGCGAGCGCCACGGCGGCAGCGACGGCCACCCGCCCGGCCAGGCGAGAAGCGACGGCGACCAGGGAATTCGCTTGGGGCACGACGTGGGACGACGGCTGGCGCCGGCAGTTTTCCCGAAGCTGCACCGTGGGTAGTGTGGGTCCGACGTGCATCCCCTCACTGTGGACCAACGGCGCCCCGTTCACGGGCACCGGGAAGGAGCCCTTTTCATGCGCATCATCGACCGTGTTCTCGCCGCCGTCGACCGGGTGGCCCCCCCGCATGTCGCCCACGCCCACTGCGACCTGCCGTGCGGGGTCTACGACCCGGCGCAGGCCCGCATCGAGGCGGAGTCGGTGAAGGCCATCCAGCAGAAGTACAACGACTCCAACGACGAGGAGTTCCGCACCCGGGCCCTCCAGATCAAGGAGGAGCGCGCCGACCTCGTCAAGCACCACCTGTGGGTGCTGTGGACCGACTACTTCAAGCCCGAGCACCTGGAGAAGTACCCCCAGCTGCACGAGCTCTTCTGGAAGGCGACCAAGTCGGCCGGCGAGTCCAAGAAGACGACGGACACCGCCGTGGGCCAGCGCCTCCTGGACGAGATCGCCGAGATCACAACGATCTTCTGGGAGACCAAGAAGGGCTGAGCTGGGTCGCATCCCGCGTCACCACCGCGGCGAGCGCACCGGGACACCCCGGGCGCTCGCCGCTGGCGCGTCTGGGGCCAGATCGGTCGTCCCCTGGGGCCAGGTCGGCCCCGCACCGGAGGTCCGGCGGCCGTGAGCGTCGGTCAGGCGGCGTCGGTCGGGCGCAGGTGGCGCTCGCAGGTTGCCGTCGTCGGCACCGTCGCCAGCACGTCGTCGGCGATCGGTCCGCCACAGGTCTCGCACGTGCCGTAGCTCCCGTCGTCGAGGCGGCCCAGCGCCCGATCGACGGCATCGAGGACCGCCTCGGCCGAACGGACCAGCGTCTCGTAGTCGTCGGCCGTGTCGGGGCCGTCGAAGGCGACTGGCTCAGCGGACCGGTGTCGACCCCCCAGGTCACTGGGATCTTCGGCCAGGACCTCGGCCTCGGGCTCGGGCTCGGGCTCGACCTCGGGCTCGGGCTCGACCTCGGGCTCGGGCTCGGGCTCGGGCTCGGGCTCGGCCAGGACCGTGGCCTCGGGCTCGGGCTCGGGGTCCAGCAGGCCGCCCAACTTGGCGTCCTCCGGGCCTTCCCCGTCGTCCAGTTCGGCCTCGCCAGCTTCGCCGGTTGCTTCTTCAACTGCTTCACCTACGCCGTCGAGGGGCTCCCCGCCGGCGGCGGCGACCTCCCCGCCGGCGGCCTGCCCGGCGGCCGCGGCCTCCTCGCCCACGGGCGGAGCGAGATCCTCGACCACGGTCCGCTGACCGTCGCCAGGCAGGTCGCCCACGATCCTGGCGATGACCTGCCCCGCGGGCTCGCTGGCGGCAAGCACCCGGGGACGGGCGGGGACCCGCACCGGCGTCACCGCCGCCGGCGCCGCCTCGTCACCGCCGGTCGATGGGCCCGGCGACGGCTGCAGCGCCTCCTCGGGGACCTCGGCGGTATCGCCCGGCCCCTGCATCGGCGGCAGGCCATCCGACGCCCGTTCGGGCTCCGACGTCGCGAGACCGGGTTCCGAAGTGCCGCCGCCTGCTTCGGCGGCGCCAGGACGATCGGACGGCGGTGTCTCTAGGCTGAGCCCGTGACGACCGAGGAGGCGACCCAACAACCGCAACAGCCGACGGACGAAGCCGGTGACGCCGGCGCGCCGGCGCCCGAAGTGCCCGCGCTGGCGAGCCTCGTCGGGGCCGGACTGCCCGTCCCCTGCATCGACGGCGTCAGCCGGCCCTACCGGGACCTCGACTGCGCCGCGTCGACCCCCGCCCTCGAGTGCGTCGTCGACCGGGTTCGCGAGCTCCTCCCCTGGTACGCCAGTGTCCACCGGGGCGCCGGCTTCAAGTCCCGGACCTCCACCCTCGCGTACGAGGGCGCACGGGACGCCGTGCTCGCCCACTGCGGCCGGACCGGTACCGGCGACGTCGCCATCATCTGCCGCAACACCACCGAGGCCATCAACCATCTCGCCTACCGCCTGCCGTTCGAGCCCGGGGACGTCATCGTCACCACGGTCGTGGAACATCACGCCAACCTACTGCCGTGGGCCCGTGTCGCCCGCCTCCGCCACGTCGAATGCGGGACGGATGGCACCTTCGACGTCGACGACGTCGTCCGGGCCCTCGATACGTCGCCACGGCCGAAGCTCTTGGCCCTCACCGGAGCTTCCAACGTCACCGGTTGGCTGCCACCCGTGGACGCCCTCTGCGAGGTGGCGCACGCCCGCGGGATCCCGGTGGCCGTCGACGCCGCCCAGCTGGCACCTCACCGGCCGCTGCCGGCGGCCGCCGACTACCTCGCCTTCAGCGGTCACAAGCTCTACGCCCCCTTCGGGGCCGGCGCTCTCGTCGGACCGCGAGCCACGTTCGCCACCGGCGACCCGTTCCTCGCGGGCGGCGGCGCTGTCGACCTCGTCGACCTCGACGAGGTCGTGTGGACGGCACCACCGGATCGGGAGGAGGCGGGGTCGCCGAACGTGCTCGGCGCCGTGGCCCTGGGCGCGGCGCTGCAGGAGCTGGAGCAGATCGGCTGGCCGGCCATCGTCGACCACGAGCGCCAACTGGGGCAGCGGCTGCGCCAGGGGCTCGCCGACATCGCCGGAGTGCGGCTGCTCGGACCTTCGCTGGCGACCGAGACCTTGGCCCTCGCGACCTTCACCGTGGACGGCATGCACCAGGGCCTGGTGGCAGCGCGGCTGAGCGCCGAGCACGGGATCGGCGTCCGCCACGGCTGCTTCTGTGCCCACCCGTACCTGCTCCGTCTCCTGGGCCTGCGCCAGGACGACGTGGCGGCCATGCGGCACCGGATGCTGGCCGGCGACCGGTCCGTCGTCCCCGGTGCGGTCAGGGCCAGCTGCGGCCTCGGCACGACCTCGACCGACGTCGACGCCCTGCTCGCAGCGGTTGCCGAGCTGGCGGGCGGTGCTCCGCCGCCTGTCCGCTACGAGCAGGACCCCACGACCGGCGATTTCTTCCCGTCGAGCGAGCGGCCGGGATGGACCGTGAGCGACCGGCCGCTCGGCGCTGGTTGCGCCCAGGACTGACGCGATCCTCGGCGCGGACGCCCGCCACCGTTCGGCCGCCCGGCTCGTGCCACACAGTACGTTCCGACGACCGCCGTCGTCGGCGTGACGCCCAGCGTTCCGACGTGGTGCGGTCGTCGATCGTGGTGTTCTCGACCGACGCCTGGGCGCTCCGCCATGTTCGTGCGCCAGGTATGGCCTCGCGCGGCGTCTCGCGCCTTTTCTCGTGGGTTATCTTGCAGTCCCGGGCCGCTGGGACTGCAA
>DAHUZJ010000101.1 GCA_027306585.1 Acidimicrobiaceae bacterium
CGGGATGGCGGCGACCGCGACAGGCCGCGGCTACTGGGAGGTGGCGAGCGACGGGGGGATCTTCAGCTTCGGCTCGGCTGGCTTCGCCGGCTCGATGGGGGGACAGGACGTGGCGGCGTCGGTGGTCGGGATGGCGGCCGACGCCGCCGGGAGCGGCTACTGGGAGGTGGGCGCAACGGGCGCGGTCTACGCCTTCGGGGCGGCGCCGTTCCAAGGGGCCATGCTCACCCGGGGCACGACGGGTGCCACGATCGCCGCCATCGCCAGCGGCCAGGTGGGCAGCACCGACCCCTACGCCTACGGTCCCGCCGGAGGGACATGGTGTGGCTACTTCACCTCGTGGGTGTGGGGGCGGGCCGGTGTCCCCATCCCGCCCACTGGGCCGGCCGCGGGGATCGGCACCTGGGCTCTCGGCGCGGGTGGGACGGTGCTCCCGCCCTCGGCCACCCCGGCCGTCGGCGACGCCGTCCTGTGGGTGGGTGCCGGCACAGCTGATCTGTGGCCTGATGCCGCGGCGCTCAACTACCCGCACATCGAGCACGTCAACATCGTGACCCAGGTGCTCCCCGGGGGCGGCATCGTGACGGTGGGCGGCAACGAGAGCGGCAGCGTGCGCCGCATCGGTCCGTACGCGCCCTCGGTGGCCGCGTCCTACTTCGGCCAGACCATCTTCGGCTACGTCCAGCCACCCGCCTGACGGGCTGCGGCCGGCGGCCGTCTCGGGTGCCCCGGCGCCGGTGGCGCCTCAGGGGGGAACCACCGTGCCCGACTCGTAGGCGATCACCACCAGCTGTGCCCGGTCCCGGGCGTCCAGCTTGGTCAGCAGGCGGCTCACGTGCGTCTTGGCCGTGGCCGCGCTCATGTGCAGCTCCTCGGCGATCTCGGCGTTGGACCGGCCCCGTGCCACCAGGTGCAGCACCTCGCGCTCTCGTGGGGTGATCTGGTCGAGGGCCGCCAGGTGGCGTGGGGGACGCTGTCCCCTGGCGGCGAACTCCGCGATCAGGGTCCTCGTGACGCTGGGGGCCAGCAGGGCGTTGCCCTCCGCGATGGTCCGGATGGCACCGAGGAGGTCCTCCGGCGGCGTGTCCTTCAGGAGGAACCCACTGGCGCCGGCTTGGAGCGCGGCGTAGACGTACTCGTCCAGCTCGAACGTGGTGAGGATGAGGACCCGGGCGCGGCCTGTCGGACCGTCCGCCGTGATGCGCCGAGTCGCCTCGATCCCATCCATGCCCGGCATGCGGACGTCCATGAGGACGACGTCCGGCCGCACCCGGCGGACGACGTCCACCGCCTCGGCCCCGTCGGCCGCCTCGCCCAGCACCTCGAGATCCGGCGAGGAGTCGACGAGGACCCGGAAGCCGGCGCGCACGAGCGTCTGGTCGTCGACGACCACGACCCCGATCACGGTCCGACGCGGTCGATCGGTAGGCGGGCCACGACCCGGAAGCCGCCCTCCGGCCGTGGCCCGGCCGCGAGCGTCCCGCCGAAGAGCCCCGCACGTTCACGCATGCCGACGATCCCGTGATGACCGGCGGCGCCCGCGGGCCTCCCGATGTCCGCCGGGCCGGTGGGGACGGCGGCGAAGGCGTCGCCGAGCCCGTCGTCGGACACCTCGACCACGAGCATCCCGGCCTCCGCGCGGACCTCGACCCAGGCCGAGGCCGGCCCGGCGTGCTTCACCACGTTCGTCAGCGCCTCTTGGACCACCCGGAAGACGGACAGCTCGGCGCCCGGGGAGAGGGCGGCGACGGCGGCGGGCTGCACCCTGAGGCTGACCGGGATGCCGGCGGCCCGGACCTGCGCGGCCAGCTCTTCGAGTCGCCCGACGCCCGGCGCGGGGGCCAGGGAGGCGGGCTGTCCGTCGTCGCGCCGCAGGACCCCGAGCATGTGCCGCAGCTCGTTCAGGGCCGAGCGGCTGGTCGCCTCCACCGCCGCCAGCGCTCGCTTGGCCTCGCCCGGGTTGGCGTCGATGACGTGGCGACCCACCCCGGACTGCACGGCGATCACGCTCAGGCTGTGGGCCACGACGTCGTGGAGCTCGCGGGCGATCTGCAGCCGCTCCTCGGCCACCGATCGCTGGGCGCGTTCGAGCGCCTCGCGCTGGCGCTGGGCCGCCTGCTCGGCGAGCCCCGCCGTGTACACCCGTCGCACCCGCACGCTGTCCCCCACGAACCAGGCGGCGACGGCCACCACCACGCCGAACGCCGCACCGCTGCCCGACGAGTGACGGACGTCGGCCACTGCGCCGCCGACGAGCACCACGGCCCCGGTGACGGCCAGGGCCGCCAGCGCACGACGCCGGGTCGTGGTCGACGCCACGGAGTACATGGGGAAGCCGAGGAGGGGCAGCCCCACGGCGGCTTCCCCGCCGGCCAAGGCGGCAGCGGCCACGACGGCCATGAGGCCCAGGGCCACGAAGGGCGCCCGCCGGCGGACGGCCACGGCCAGGGCCGCCCCGGCGAAGGACGGCGCGGCGACGGCGACGGCGTGGTGCCCCACCGCGAGGTGGCCCCCCAGCGCCACGAGCAGGAAGGCGGCGATCCCCAGGTCGACGGCGAGCAGTTGGCGGCGCGAGGCGCGATGGAGGAGCGGCGGTCGGGGGCGATGGCGATCGTCCGGGCGCTCGCTCACCTCGCGCACCCTAGCGACAAGGGGCGACCGGCGTCGTCCGCCTCCGGTTGCTGCGCCACTTCGGCCGCTCCACCCGCAGGCGGACCGTGGCATCGTCCGCGTACTCCCGCGGTCGTACGGAAGGTCGCGACCCCTGGCCGATGGCAGCCTGCTCTGGTCGGCGCACGATCGAAGGACCGGCGCCCGGCGACGTCGAGCCGCACGCGGTTCGGCACGCGCCCGCCGGCGATCCGGAGCAGGAGGGAGCAGATGAGAGGGTACGGGTCATGATCGAGGCCGCAGGGCTGACCAAGCGCTTCGGCGACAAGGTGGCCGTGGAGCGCCTGAGCTTCACCGTGCGGCCGGGCGTGGTGACCGGCTTCCTCGGGCCCAACGGCTCGGGCAAGTCCACGACGATGCGCATGATCATGGGGCTCGATGCCCCCACCGAGGGCACGGCCCGCGTGAACGGCCGCCACTACCACGACCTGGCCTGGCCACTGCGCGAGGTGGGCGCCCTGCTCGAGGCCAAGGCCATCCACCCGGGCCGCTCGGCGCGCAACCACCTGCGGATGCTCGCCGAGACCAACGACCTGCCGCGCCGGCGGGTCGGCGAGGTGCTCGACCTGGTGGGCCTGGCCGAGGTCGCCGACCGGCGGGCCGGGAAGTTCTCCCTCGGCATGGGGCAGCGGCTGGGCATCGCCGCCGCCCTGTTGGGAGATCCCGGCGTGCTGCTGTTCGACGAGCCGGTGAACGGCCTGGACCCCGACGGCATCCGCTGGGTCCGGCACCTGCTCAAGCGGCTGGCCGCCGAGGGAAGGACCGTGTTCGTCTCGAGCCACCTGATGAGCGAGATGGCCCTCACCGCCGACCAGGTGGTCGTCATCGGCCGAGGGCGCCTCATCGCCGATGCGCCCGTCGGCGAGCTCACCGGCCGGAGCGCGCAGCGGTTCGTCACGGTCCGGTCGCCCCGGGCGGCGGACCTGCGGGCGGCCCTCGAGGGGGCGGGGGCGACGGTGGCCGACGCCGCCGACGCCGCCGACGCCGCCGGCGGGGCCCTCTCGGTGCAGGGGATGGAGGCGGCCGAGATCGGGGAGCTGGCCGCCAGGTTGGGAGTCGTCCTGCACGAGCTGGCACCCCACGCCGCCTCGCTCGAGGACGCCTTCATGGAGCTGACCGAGGACAGCATCGAGTACCGGGGCGAGGACGCCCTCGCCGGGATCGAGGGAGGAATGCGATGAGCGGCGCCCACGTCTCGGACGTGCGCGGACCCGCAGGCGACGAGCGGGCGGCGGCCGTCCGTGGCCTGCCGGCGACCGGCACGGCAACCAGCCGGGTCAGTGCCGGCCACTACCGGCTGTCGGGACTGCTCCGGGCCGAGTGGACCAAGCTGCGCACGGTGCGCTCCACGCCCTGGTCCTACGGCCTCGTCGCCGTGCTGGGGGTCGGGCTCGCCATCCTCGCCACCGCCGAGACCCGGGCGCACTGGTCGACCCTGGACCTCGTGCAGCGGGCGACCTTCGACCCGACCCGCACCAGCCTCGTCGGCGCGTTCTTCGCGCAGCTGGTGGTGGGCGTCCTGGGCGTGCTCGTGGTGAGCGCCGAGTACGGCACCGGCACGATCCGCGCCACGTTCGCCGCCGCCCCTCGCCGGCCCCTCGTGCTCGTCGCCAAGGCGGTCGTGTTCGGCGCCGTCACGTTGGTGGTGAGCGAGGCCGTGGCCCTGCTGTCCTTCCTCATCGGCCAGGCCCTCCTCACCTCGCCGGCCACCCACGCCACCCTCGGCACTGCCGGCGCGGCGCGCGCCGTCTTCGGGAGCGGCCTCTACCTGTGCCTCCTCGGGCTCGTGGCCCTCGCCCTGGGGGCGATCGTCCGTCACACCGCCGGGGCCATCGGCGCCTTCGTGGCCGTGCTCCTCGTGCTGCCGATCATCGTGGGCGTGCTGCCCTCGTCCATCGGCAATGCCGTGCAGCGGTTCCTGCCCGCCGAGATCGGGCGGACGATGATCTCGCTGCGGACGCCGGTGCACGACTTCGGCCCGTGGCCGGGGCTCGTCGTGCTCGCCGCCTACGCCGTGGTCCTCCTCGCCGTGGCCGGTGCGCTGCTCGTGCGACGAGACGCCTGAGCCGGCAGCCAGCGTCAGGCGCCGAGCGTCAGGCGCCGAGGTCTCGGGCCAGCGTCGCGATGCCGTGGCCCCAGGCGGAGATCTCGTTCGCCGGCAGGAACGCCTTGCCCGACGCCGTGTGGTAGTCGCGCGGGTTGGCGGCGAAGCGCTCGTGCCCGTTGGGGGAGATGAAGTACACGATCGACGTGTGGATGACGTCGGCGTTGGGCCCGGGAGCTGTCACGGCGATGTCGTACGCTGTCCAGAGCTGCTCGAGCGAAGGCAGCGCCCCGGTGAAGAAGTGCCACGTCGGTATGGCGTCGAGCTGGTGCGCCTTCGAGAAGGCGGCGACGGCCGCGACGCCCAGGTGGTACTTGTTCACGTTGATCGCGACGAACACGGCACCCCGCCCCGCCGCACCCAGGTCGTGGTGGGCGTCGACGAACTCCTGCGAGACGATCGGGCAGATGTCCGTGCAGTGCGGGTCCATGAACTCGAGGATCACCGGGTGGCCACGGAAGCTGGCGAGGGAGAGCGTCTGCCCGTTCTGGTCGGTCAGCGTGAAGCCGGGTGCCGGCTTGGACGGTACCGTCGTGAGCCCCATCAGGTTGGCGGTGGGCGTCGACACGTCGGCGGGGATGCCGCTCGGCCGGATGTCTGTGAGTGTGGCCGAAGATCCCGAGCGCGTGACCACGATGGTGACGACGGCGGCCACGACGACCAGGGCAGCGAGCACGATCTCGAGGGTCCACCGGCGCCGGCGCCGAGGGGTAGGACCCGTGCCATGGCCGCCTTCGCCGCCGGCCACCGCCGTGGCGGGACCGCTGCGGTGCGCCACCGTCACCGGAGTCCCCTCGTCGTCGCCATGCCCCCCTCGTCTAGTCGCTGGCGCGACCGAATTCCAGTAGCCGACCGTCCCGCCGGCCGGTCGAGACGAGCACGCGACGGGACGCTGACGCCCTGGCCGTGGCCTACGCTCGACCACCGTGGCCGTCGGCTCCCTCCTCACCAACACCCACCCGGCCCTGCGCCACGCCTGGCACCCGGTGGCGCGTGCTGCCGAGGTCGCAGATCGGCCGCGGCGCGTGGTGCTCCTGGGCGAGCCGTGGGTGCTGGTCCGGGCTGGCGGCCGGGTGCGGGCCTTCGCCGACCGCTGCCCGCATCGCTTCGCCCCGCTCTCACTGGGCGCCTGCGACGGCACCACGCTGCGCTGCGCCTACCACGGCTGGCGGTTCGACGGCGAGGGTCGCTGCGTCGAGATCCCGGCGCTGGGGCCGGGCGCCGCGCTCCCGCCCCGGGCCCAGCTCGCTGCGGCCCACGACGTGACCGAGCGGCACGGCATGGTCTTCCTCGCCCCCGAGGAGCCGTCGGCTCCCCTCGGCGCCGTGCCCGAGGCCGACGACCCGGCGTTCCTCGCCGGCGACCTCCCGGTCGTGACGGCGCGGGCGTCGGCCGGGCTGCTGGCGGACAACTTCCTCGACATGGCGCACTTCCCGTTCGTCCATGCCGCGACCTTCGGCGCCGAGGAGCCGGTGGTGCCCCCCATCGCGGTGGCCCGGGACGGGCTGTCGTTCACGGCGGTCAGCGAGCACGAGTTCGCCAACCGGGAGGACCCTGCCGTCGCTGCCGGCGTGCGGCCCCTCCTCCAACGCCGCCGCGTCACCTACCGGGTGGATGCTCCCTTCCACCTCGTGCTGCGGCTGGACTTCCTCGACGCCGGTGGCACCAACGTGATCGGGTTCTTCCTCCAGCCCGAGACCGAGGTGTCGTGCCGGATCTACTGCACCCTGTGGCGTGACGACCTGGAGGGCGACGCCGGTCGCATGCAGGAGGCCGTGGCCTTCGAGCAGGTGGTGCTCGACGAGGACCTCGCCGTGCAGCAGGCGTACGACACGCTGGCGCTCCCGCTCGACCCGACGGCCGAGGTGCACACCAAGGCCGACCGCGCCACCCTGGAGCTGCGGCGGATGCTCGCCAGCTTCGCCGCCGCCGCTTCGGCCCCCACCTGAGCCGGCCGGGCCGGGTGGCTCGCTTCCAGGGGTGACCGGCATCCGGGCGAGGGGGGGAACGGCACCGGCGCCGGGGCGCCGGTGGGGTGGCGCCGGCACGGTGGGCGCGCCGGCGACGGGGCCACGGTCAGCCTTCTGCGCTGCCCAGCAGACCGACCAGACACTGGTTGGAACCCAATAGCCACAGCCTCCATCGAACCCAGGGCGGTTCGGGCAACGGGCGAACGCCGCTGCGACGAGCGCGGCGTTCGCCTGCTCCACCCCACGGCGCACCTCCTCACTGAAGCGCTTGGCGATCCCGATCACCGTCGTCGAAGCGGGGACGCAGGGCACAGCCCGCAGCACGAGGCCGGCGGCGTCCTTTCGCTGGTGGTCCATGTCGACGAGGAAGTCACCGCGACCGAGCATCGTCTCGGCGAGCGAGACCACGACTTCGTCCGGCGCAAGGCCCCGACGGCGCCCCTTCACCGACGGTGCCATCTGCCTGATGGTGCCGGTGATCGAGAGCAGCGCGTCGAGCTTGACGACGAGGTCCAGTCCGCCACTCGGCGTGATGCGCCCGTCAGGGACACCGAGGACGACTCGGGGATCCTTCCGCCGCTTGTTCTTGCTCGCTGACCTCTTCACCTGACGGGTGTCGTTCTTCAGGTCGAAATGGGGTCGTCGCAACCACCATTCTTCCTGGCGAAAGGCACGGTGTCGCGAATGGCGAACCTACGTTCGCGCCACCACTCGCGGATCTCGGTCAGAGGGGCGGGCCGCCCTCGCCGGTGCCGTGCGTCGCGACCAGCTCCTCGCCGAGGCGGGCCAGTGCCGAACGGACTCCGGCAGGCGACCGGACTCGGACAGTGGCGCCGAACGGCGCCAGCAGCTGGGTCGCCACCCTCTCGTGCGGCAGGTCGAGCCGCAGCCGCTGCCAGCCCTCGGGCACGCCGCCGTCGGGCACGCCGCCGTCGGGACCGCCGCCGTCGGGACCGCCGCCGTCGGGCACCGGCGGCGTCGGCGTCCAACCCCCGACCGCGGCCGTCAGCCGCGCGAGGGCCGGACCGGTGGCGTCCACCTCGACCACGACGGCGTCGCCTTGCAGGCGTTGGCGGAAGTCCTGGACGGCCGCGGCCCAGGCCCCCCCGAGGTCCAGGTCCTCGGGGACCGTGGCCGGCTCCCCCGTGGGCTCGGCGGCCGTGACGCGGGAGACCCGGAAGGTGCGGCGGCCGGCGTCGGTGCCGGCGAGCAGGTACCACACGCCGCCCTTGGCCACGAGTCCGTAGGGATGGACCCGCCGGCGCGAGGAGGCGGCGCCTGGCTTGGCGTAGCCGAGGTCGAGCTGCTCACGGTCGACCACCGCGCGCTGCAGCCGGCCCAGCAGCGGAGGATCGTCGCCGGGGCGACGGCCCCAGCCGGCCGGGTCGACGAAGGTGGCACGCCCGGCCGCCGCCGCCTGGGCACGAAGGGGCTCGGGAAGCGCCGCCAGCACCTTCCGCAGCGCGGCGCGCACCGCCGGCTCCACGCCGCCCGGCTGGCTTCCCTCGGCACCGGCGACGAGGAAGAGCGCCCTCGCCTCCTCGGCGGTCAGGCCCGAGAGGTCGAGACGGTGACCGCCGAGCAGTGCCCACCCCCCGCCGCGTCCGCGCTGGGAGTAGAGGGGGACGCCGGAAGTGCAGAGGGCGTCGAGGTCGCGCCGTACGGTCCGCACCGACGTCTCCAGCATCTCGGCCAGCCGACCCGCCGTCAGCTGGCCGTGCACCTGGAGCAGGAGGACGATGGCCACCAGCCGGTCGGCCCGCATTCCGCCAGCTTACCGATCAAATAGGACATGAGCTGGCCCATTTCCTCGCGTACCGTGCCGTCGAGGGCTGCGGGCGAACGGCGTCCGGCCCGGAGAGGAACCACCATGACCGCCTTGTCCGATCCCCGACCACTCCTGGAGCGGGCCGTCGCCCAGGCCGCCCGCGTCGTCGGCGCGGTGGAGCCCGACCGCCTCGACGACCCGACCCCCTGCACCGACTTCGACGTCCGCCAGCTGCTCGGCCACCTGCTCTTCGCCGCCCGGCGGGCAGCGGAGGCGGGGGGTCGCGCAGCGATCACGGAGGCGCCGGACGCCACGATGGACGGCCCGCCTGACGGCCGGTGGGCCGAGGCGTTCGAGCTCCAGGGGGCGGCGCTCGTCGCCGCCTGGCAGCGTCCCGGCGCGTTGGACGGCGAGGTCCGCCTGCCCTTCGGCACCTTTCCGGCGGCCGTGGTCGCGTGGATCTACGCGATGGAGCTGGTGACCCACGCCTGGGACCTGGCCACGGCCGTCGGTGCCGCCGACCTGCTCGAGCCCGACCTGTTCGAGACGGTCCTCCCGTTCGCCCGCCAGATGCTGCCGCCGGAGGGGCGCGACGCTCCCGAGCTCCCGTTCGCCGCCGCCGTCCCCGTGCCCGACGACGCCCCGGCGGCCGATCGGCTCGCCGCCCACCTCGGGCGGGTGCCCGTTGCCGCCGGGGCGGTTGGTGGCAGGGTGCCCCGCTCGTCCGGCCGGTCGTAGGTCCGGCGGCCGCCGCCGGGCCCACGACGAGGCTCAGGCCCCCCGCCGGGCGCGGTCGAGGCTCAGGGCCCCGGTGGCGAGACGAGGTCTCGCCGGCTGGCGGCGCTGGAGCGGGCCGCGTGCGACAGGAGGTTGCGCGCCATGAAGGACGTCTCTCCCGACGCCCGGGCGGCGTAGACCCGTTCGCGTGCTCGGTGGACCTCGTCCGACGCCGGCGCGGCGAGCACGGCGTGCTCGATCAGGTGGCAGGCGAGGCGCGGGTTCCCGGCGTCGACCAGCTCGAGGGCGCGGACCACGACACGGTCCACCCCGCCGGCGAGCGCCACCCACTCTGCCGCCTGCTCGCCGGCGTACCGCTGTTCCACCCCGCCGTCCGCACGTAGCGGGCGAAGTTCGCCGCCACGTCCTCGTGGGCGTAGACGGTGGGCTGCTCCCAGCCACGCTCGAGGGACTCCGCCTCGAAGGGCGCCGTCCCGAAGACGTGGTCGACGTGATGGTGGGAGAAGACCGCCGCCAGCCGTGCCGTCGGGCGCCACTGCCGCACGCCGCCGAACACGGCGCCGCGGTCGAAGAACGCGCCGGTGTCGAGGAGGACGAGGCCGTCGCCGGTGTCGACGGCGGTGACGGACGCCATGCTCTCGAGGTAGAGGACGCCGGGCTGGAGCTCTTCGGCGAGCCGGCCGCCGGCGGGCAGTACCGGGTGCTGGGCGTACGTGAGATCGGCGGTGCCGTCCCAGTAGGCCTCTGCCAGCTCGCGGACGGTACCGGTCATCGCGGGCTACACCCGGGCGGTGTCCTGGCTGAACCGCCAGACGGCACCTGCGCCGAAGATGGCGAGCCACGCCACGAGGTTGAGCACCCAGGTGGCGTCGAAGGCACCGCCGGCAAGGGGGTAGTGCACGAGCTGGTTCAGGCCGTACAGCGGCGTGTAGGTGGCCAGCACGCGCAGCGGGTGCGAGAACTGGCTCAGCGGGATGAACAGGCCGCCGCCGAAGGAGAACAGCATGAGGGCGAAGCCCATGAGCTGCATGACGTTCTCCGACGGGACGAGGTAGCCGACGAACAACCCGAACGCGCCGAACAGGAGCGAGCCGATCCACACCGCGAGTGCCGTCACCACCCACACCCACACCGGCATGTGCGGCTTGCCGGTCACGGCACCCACGAGGTACACGACCACCACGGAGGCGAGGCCCAGCACGAGCGCCGTGGCCATCTTGACGGCGATGTAGGCGACGGGGGAGAGGGGCGTGATGCGCAGCTGGCGGCTCCAGCCGGCCACTCGCTCGACGGCCACCATCGCGCCGCCGCCGGTCGTCGCCAGCACGGCGCCGTAGAGGGCCATCGAGATGAGGATGGACGCCGACACGTTGCCCGAGCCGTAGCGCGCGGGTCCGTAGGAGGCGTTGAGGCCGAAGAGGAGGAAGAAGAGCACCGGCACGATGACGGTGAAGATCAGCGTGCGCCGGTTCCGCAGCATCCGGCGGACCTCGAGGCGGACGACGACCGGGCTGAAGCCCCCGAAGGGAGGGACGCGCCGGCTGGCGGCGGGCACGCCGGACGGAAGCTCGAATGCCTGGGTCACCGGGGCCCCGCCGCCTCGGGGACGGCACCCGTCGGCGCCGACCGCGCGGCGCCGTCCGGGTCGCCGGCCGGTGCACGTCCGCCGCCGCTGTCGCCGTAGCCGTCGCCGTCGCCGTCGCCGTCGCCGGTGAGGGCGAGGAACGCCTCCTCCAGCCCGGCGGTCGTGATCTCGACGTCCCGGCCCGAGGTCTGGGTCAACAGGTAGCGGGCGACCGCGTCGCTGTCGTTCGTGCGGACGCGGACGGCATCGCCTCGCCGCTCCACGGTGATGGTTCCCGGGAGGGCTCGCAGCGTGGCGTCGTCCCCCGCCGGGACGGTCGCCCGTACCGTGCGCCCGGCCGCCATGTTCTTCACTTCCGCTGCCGACCCGTCGGCGACGACTTCCCCCTGGCGGACGAGGACGATCCGGTCGGCGTAGGCGTCGGCCTCCTCGAGATAGTGCGTGGCGAAGAGGATGGTCCGGCCGCCGGCCGCGTCCTCGCGGATGGACCGCCAGAACGCTCGTCGGCCCTCAACGTCCATGCCCTGCGTCGGCTCGTCGAGGACCAGCAGCGCCGGGTCGGGCAGGAGGGCCATGGCGAACCGGACCCGTTGCTGCTCGCCACCCGAGCACTTGCCGACCAGGCGCCCGCTCAAGCCCGCGATGCCCGCTCGTTCGAGAACCTCTGCCGGCGGCCGGGCGGCGGCGAACAGCTCGGCGGTGAACGCCACCGTCTCACCCACCGTGAAGTCCTTGAGGAGCCCACCGGTCTGCAGGACGGCCGACACCAGGCCCAGCTGGACGGCGCGCCGGGGCGGGTGCCCGAACACGGTGGCCGTGCCGGCCGACGGTGCCGACAGCCCGAGGACGATGTCGATGGTGGACGTCTTGCCCGCCCCGTTCGGGCCGAGGAAGGCGACCACCTCGCCCGGACGGACGGTCAGGTCGACGCCTCGCACGGCGTGCACGTGCCCGAAGTGCTTGTGCACGCCGTGCAGCGCGATGGCCGCGGTGCCGTTCGCCATGCCCCGGACGGTAGCAGCTCGGTGGCGAGCCGTCTCGATGGCCGGCGCTCCGGTGCGGTGCTGGGGCTGGCTCAGCCCTTGGCGCAGAGGACGTAGGGCTTGAGCGTCATGACCTCACCGACCGACAGCGGCGCCGTGACCACTGCCACCGTCCTCCAGGCGCTCGAGGACACCGGGAACGACGACTCGAGAGCGGCGCTCCCCGTTGTCGCCGTGGCCCCCGCACCGCTCGTGGCCCCCGCACCGCTCGTGGCCGACGAGGACGACGGTGAGGTGGCGGATGCCGTCGCGGGCGTCACGTCCGTGCGGTGCGGCCCCGCCGACGGGCTCGGACCCGGCGACGAGGAAGCAGTGGTCACCGCCACCTGCCCACCTCCGCCCACGAGCACCTTGCCGGTGGCGCACGACGAGGTCGCCGTGAGCGTGGTGCCGGTCGCCGCGCCGGGCGCCGTCGACAGCGTGGCCTGTGGGACGTCGGTGCTGGCGACGAGCGACCCAGCCGGCCCGGCCGGCCCCTGCTTGCCCGCCGAGCCTTGCTGACCTTGAGGGCCCGCCGGCCCTTCCGGACCGGCCGGCCCCTGCTTGCCCGTGGTCCCCGCCGGGCCCGCCGGGCCGACCGCCCCCTGGGGACCGGGCACACCTTGCAGCCCCTGGGCCCCGGTCGCGCCCTGGGCGCCGGTCAGCCCGGTCGCGCCTTGTGCGCCGTGGCCCGGGTGGGTGAGCAGCGCGGTGGCGCCGAGGACGAGGCCTCCGGCGCCGAACGCCAGCGCGATCGCCACCAGCCCGGTCGACATCCGTCGCCCCGTCGGTCCAGTCGGCGCTGGCCGTGACGTGGGCGGCAGCACGCCGGTCGGTGTGCGGGCGCCGGCGTCCTCGACCAAGCTCAAGCGTCGTGACGTGTCGAGTTGTCCATCTTCCGCAATGGCCATCCGCGCCTCCTGGTCGGAATACGACCAGCGTGAAGCGATGTCCTGAGATTCGTTCCCGTGGTCGGTTACGATCTCATGACAATAATTGTCGGTTGGAAGGGGCGGAGTGATGGCACGAAGGATCCTCTTCATCGAGGACGACGACCACATCCGCAAGATGCTGGCCCTGTCGCTGGAACGGGACGGCTACGCGGTGGTGGAGGCCCGCAGCGGCGAGGAGGGGCTCCGCGAGTTCGAAGAGCGCGGTGCCGACATGGTCCTGGTCGACCTCCGCCTGCCAGACATGGACGGGTTCGCCGTGACCCGGGCATTGCGACGCACCGCGGACGTGCCCATCGCGATGGTCACGGCGAGCAGCGACACGTACGACATCGTCGCCGGGCTCGAGGCGGGCGCCGACGACTACGTCGTCAAGCCGGTCGTGGCGAAGGAGCTGTCGGCCCGGATCCGTGCCCTCCTGCGGCGCGCCTCGGGATCCGGCCAGACCGGGACGGTCCAGCGGTTCGGCGACGTGGAGCTGCACCGGGAGGCCGGCGCTGTCTACCGGGCGGGAGAGGAGGTGGTGTTGACCCGGACGCAGTTCCGTGTCCTGTGCGAGCTGGCGGCCACCCCGGGATGGGTCGTGACCCGGGCGCAGCTCCTCGAGCGGGTGTGGGGTTACGACTTCTTCGGCGACGACCGGCTGGTCGACTACCACATCAGCGGGCTTCGCACGAAGGTCGAGCGGGACCCGGGCAACCCGGAGCTGATCGTCACCGTGCGAGGGCTCGGCTACAAGCTGGTCCCGGACACGTGAGCAGGGGACCGGAACGTCGCGCCAGTGGGCCAGGTGCCCGCCGCTTCGGCCTCCAGACGCGCGCCATCTTCGCGTTCGCCGTGGGGGCTGCCCTGGTGTCGGCCACGCTGGCGTCCGCCACCTTCGTGGTCGTCCGACAGGACCTGTTGAACCAGCGCGTGTCGAGCGCGCTTCGTGAGGCGTTCGCCGACGCGCACCTCGTCAAGGTGGAGCTGCGCTCCCCTGCGGCCAACGTCGGCGCCGCGCTGGCCAGCGTGGGGACCACAACCGACGCCCACACGTTCATCAACCGCCACGGCCTGTGGTTCACGAGCTCGGCCTCGGCCGGAGGCACCGCCGTGCCCGCGCAGGATGCCCGCGCCGTGCTCGCAGGTCAAGTGATCGAGCAGCGCGTGCAGCTCGCCGGCACGCCCACCATCGTGGTCGGCGTGCCCATCCCTTCGGTGGGGGTCTCCTACTTCGAGGAACGGTCGCTGACACAGCTCCAGGGCACCTTGCAGGTCCTCGGCACGGTCCTCGTGACGGCGGCCGTGGCCACCACGGTCGGCGGGGCCCTCGCCGGCTGGTGGGCCAGTCGCCGGCTGATCCGACCGCTTGGAGACGTGGCGCAGGTGGCCACCGAGATCGCCGGTGGCACGCTCGACCGCCGGCTGCCCGACGACCCCGATCTGCAGCCCTTGGTCAGCTCGTTCAACGACATGGTCACGGCGCTCCAGGCCCGGATCGAACGAGACGCGCGCTTCGCGTCCGACGTCACCCACGAGCTGCGCTCACCACTCACGACGATCGGGGCGTCGGTCGAGCTGCTCGGTTCCTATCGCGACCAGCTGCCGGGCGGGGGGCTCCAGGCGCTCGACACGCTCGAGTTCGAGGTCGACCGCTTCTCCACCATGGTGCAGGACCTGCTGGAGATGGCCCGGTCCGATGCCGGGGCCGACGACCTCCACCTCACCGAGACGCCGCTCGACGAGCTGGTCCGCCGGACGGTGGCGGCCCACGACCCGAAGGTACCGGTCGTCGTCGAGCCGGCCGCCGTCGGGGTCCAGGTCCTGGCCGACAAGCGACGCCTCCAGCGAGTCCTCGCCAACCTCCTGCAGAACGCCGATACCCACGCGGACGGAGCGACGGGCGTGACGGTCTCGCTGTCCGGTGATTGGGCCACGGTGTCGATCGACGACGGCGGCCCGGGCGTACCCGAGCGGGAGCGGGAGCTCGTCTTCGAGCGGTTCTACCGGGGGGCGGCGTCGGGCCGCCGTCGGGCCACGCCGGGGACGGGGCTCGGGCTGGCGCTGGTGGCCGAGCACGTGCGCGCCCACGGCGGGACGGTGCGCATCGGTGACCGGCCAGGCGGCGGCGCGTGCGTCACCGTGGCTCTGCCCACCACGGTCCCGGCGGGGGAGCGGTGAGGCCGGTGCGCGTGGTACTGGTGCGGCGATGGCCGGTGATGGCGGTGGTCGTGGCGACGCTGGCCGTGCTCCTGTCGGCCTGCGGGGTCGGCGTGGACGGCGCCCCCAACGTCATCGCCAAGAAGGACGTTCCATACGGCCTGCTGGACCCGAGCGTCACGACGACGACGGCTGGTCCCCCCAGCCAGTACGTGACCGTCTACTTCCAGGGGCCGCAGCGGCTGGTCGCTGTGAGCCGGGCCGTGCCGCCACCCGTCTCGGCGCGCGAAGCCGTGCAGGCCCTCGCCGGCGGCACCACCACCGCCGAGGCGGCGGAGGGGCTGCAGAGCCCGGTGTCGGCGGCCACGCCGCTCGCCCTCTCCCACCTCGCGACACCGACCGTCACGGTGACGGTCGGCAGCACCTTCGCCGCCCTGAGCGGACGAGACCAGACCATCGCCGCCGCCCAGCTGGTCTTCACCGTCACCGCCTTCCCCAGTGTCCAGCAGGTGACGATCCGGATGAACGGCAAGACGGTGGCGGTCCCGACGGCGAACGGCACCGTGACCCACGGCGCGCTCAACCGCCAGGACTTCGCCGCACTGGCGCCCATCTGACGCCCCGGGCGGGGCCGGCATCGGCGCCGACGCGATAATGACAGTATTCTGTCAAGATGAACGGAAGGGCGGTAGCCAGGCGGGGTCGCGAGCCGCACCCGCAACCGGAGGGGTGGCCGGGCGACGGCCACACGGCGGACGGGCCGGCGCCGTCGGACCGCCCCGACGTCGGCGAGGTCGTCACGGAGCTGTACGAGACGGCGGCCGTCGTCCGTGGTCGCGCCGACGCGGTGGCCCGCTCGGCCGGGCAGTCCCAGGCTCGCTGGCAGGTGCTCTTCACGCTCGTCGAGGGGCCGCTCCCCGTCCCGCTCCTGGCCCGTCGGCTGGGATTGACCCGTCAGAGCGTCCAGCGGGTCGTCGACCTGCTCACCCAGGACCGGCTCGTCGTCCCGTTGGCCAATCCCGCACATCAACGTTCGCCGCTGTTCGCCCTGACCGAGGCCGGTGGTCGGACCCTTCGTCAGGTGAACGCCGCAGCGGTCGGCTGGCATGCGGCCGTCCGTGCCGCCCTCTCTGTCGAGGACCAGGACGAGCTGCGCCGGCTGCTGGCTGTTCTGCGCGCCGTGGCCGGCGGCGCACCGGTGGACAGGTGATCGGCGGGCCCCCGCCGGCCGATCCCCGGCGGCGATGGGCGATCCTCTCCGTCCTGACCCTGGTGGCGTTCGTCACCAACCTCGACGCCACGATCGTGGTCATCGCCCTACCCAAGCTGACGGAGGGGCTCCACACCTCGGTCACCGTCGGTCTGTGGACGCTGACGGCGTACATCATCACCAGCACGGTCCTGCTCCTGCCGGCCGGGCGGTGGGCGGACGTCATCGGCGGCAAGCCGGTGTTCTTGCTCGGAATGGCGATCTTCACGGTCGCCACCGTGTTGTGCGGCGTCGCCGGGTCCGGGGCGGAGCTCATCGGCGCCCGCCTCGTGCAAGGAGCGGGCGGGGCGCTGGCGCTCGCCACCGCTACCCCGCTCATCGTGGCGACCTTCCCCTCGAACAAGCTGGGCATGGCGATCGGTGTCAACTCGACGGCGTGGGTCATGGGGTCGATCATCGGGCCGATCGTCGGCGGCGCCCTCGTGGAGTCGCTCGGCTGGCGATCCGTCTTCTTCGTTGGTGCTCCCTTCGCCATCGTCGGCACCGTCGGAGGGGCCCTGGTGCTGCCCGCCGGCCGCCGGGCGGCCGAGCAGGCCGGCGTGCAGGCCGGGATCGACTGGGGCGGCACCCTCTCGTTCGCCGTCGGCCTCGTCCTCCTCCTGCTCGGCCTCAGCGAGGGTCAAGCGTGGGGGTGGCGATCGCCGGTGATCGTGACGGTGTTCGTGCTGGCCGGGGTCCTGTTCGCGGTGTTCGCCCTCTGGGAGCTTCGCCAGCGGGCGCCGGCCTTCGACCTTCGGCTACTCGCGCGTCGCCACTTCCGCTGGGGGCTCGCCGTGGACGCCAGCTACAGCATCGGGTTCTTCGCCACCACGTTCCTGCTCACCTTCTATCTCCAGGGTGCGCTCCACCTGAGCGCTCTGGACGCCGGGTTGGTGATGATCCCGCTCTCGGTCCCGCAGCTCCTCCTCGCCCCGCTCGGAGGGACGCTGGCCGACCGGTTCGGCTCGGCCCGACTGGTGACGGCCGGTGCGATCCTGCTGATGGTGAGCGCCTTCCTCCTCGGTCAGGAGGGGCCGCACCTCGACGTGCCGCGGGTCGTCCTTCCCTTGGTGGTGATGTCGGTCGCCAACAGCATCCTGTGGCCCGCGCTGCTCAAGGCGGTCATGTCCTCGGTCCCGGCGTCGCGCAGCGGGGTGGGTGCGGGCCTCTTCTACACGGTGCGCAACGTGGGCATGTCGCTGTCGCTCACCCTGGCGCTGGTGGCGGCGGAGGCGAGCCTCCCGAAGGCGACGGCGTCACGCATCTTCCTCGGCACGGCCGGGGTCCTCTCGCCCACGGCCAGGCACGCCTTGGTCAATTCGACCGACGCCGGGTTCACGCTCTTCGTCGCCTTCTACGGGCTGGCGCTGCTCGCCTCGATCGGGCTGTTGCGGCGGGACCCGGAGGCGACCGCCGCGACGCCGGCCGCCGCCGGCGGCGTGGGCGAGCCGCTGCCCGCGCCGACGCCGTCGCCCGTGCCGGCCACCGGGGAGGACGGCGGGGCCACGGTCGGGGCCTGATCGCTCGCGCCCCCGCCCCTCGGCCCGGACGGTCGTCCCGCCGACTGCTCAGGAGCGGCGGTAGGCCCGCACCGCGAGGGGGATGAAGACGACGAAGATCCCGGCCAGCCACGCCGCGCTCTGCCACCCGTGCTCGACGAGCGGCCCGCCGAGGGCCATCGCCCGCATCTCGTCGATGACGATGGTCACGGGCTGGTTGTTGGCGAACGCCTGCAGCCAGCCCGGCATGGTCCTGACTGTCACGAACGCGGAGCTGACGAACGTCAGTGGGAACAGCCAGATGAGGCCGAACGACCCGACGGACTCCTCGTCCCGGATGGCCATCCCCACGAAGGCGCTGATGGTGCAGATGGCGACGCCGAAGACGATCCCGAGGACCAGCATGCCGATCGCGGGCCCGATCCCGGTCAGGAACCGAAAGCCCACGGCGTAGCCGACCCCGAGCACGACGATGACGGTCACCGTGAGGCGCAGCGTGTCGGCGGCCAAGCGGCCGAGCAGCACGGCCGACCGTGCCATGGGCATGGAACGGAACCGGTCGATCACGCCCCGTTGCATCTGCCGGGCCAGGGCGATGGCGGTGCCGAAGGACGCGAACGCAGCGGACTGGGCGATGATCCCGGGCATCAGGTAGTTGACGTAGCCGCCCGGGACGGTCGTGGGGATGGCACCCCCGAAGACGTAACGGAACAAGAGCACGAACATCACCGGCTGGATGACGGCGAAGACGAGGAACGCCGGGTTGCGGGTCCAGATCTTGATGTCCCGGCGGGTGAGGTTGGCCGTGTCGGCCCAGCCGTAGCGGAGCCGGTCCCCGAACGATGGGCTCGGTGCGTGGATCGCGTTGGGAGCCGGGTGGGCGACGGTGGTCACAGGGCCTACCTCGCCCCCGCGTGCTCGGGTCGCCCTGACCGCCGGCCACGGCGCCCACGCGTCTCCGGGGCGGAATCGGCGCCGTGGCCGGTCAGGGCCAGGAAGACGTCGTCGAGGGAGGGCCGGCGAATCCCCAGGCCCTCGCTGCGAACGCCGGCGGCGTCCAGGGCGCGGACGGCGTCGACGAGGGCGTTGGACCCCGCAGCACCGACCCGCACCGAGACCTGGCCGGTCTCCCGGTCGACGCTCGGAGATCCTTCTCCGAGCGTCGCCACGGCGGCCACCGCCGTGTCGACGTGGGTCCGGTCGGCGACGACGAACTCGACCACGTCCCCGCCGATCCGGTTCTTGAGCTCCTCCCCGGTGCCGGCGGCGATGACCTCGCCGTGGTCGATCACGACGATCTGGTCGGCCAGCTCGTCGGCCTCCTCCAGGTACTGGGTGGTGAGCAGCAAGGTGGCTCCCTCGCCCACCAGCTCCCGGATCACCTCCCACATGCCCATGCGGCTGCGGGGGTCGAGGCCGGTGGTCGGCTCGTCGAGGAAGAGGACCGCCGGCCGGGCGACGAGGCTGGCGGCGAGGTCGAGCCGGCGCGCCATGCCGCCCGAGTAGCCCTTCGCCGGGCGGTCGGCCGCGTCCTCGAGGTCGAACCGCTCGAGGAGCTGCGCCGCTCGGTGCCGGCTCTCACCCTTGGTCAGGTGGTAGAGGCGGCCCATGATCTCGAGGTTCTCCCTGCCGGTGAGCTCTTCTTGGATGGCGGCCGACTGTCCGGCGAGCCCGATGATCTCGCGTACGGCGGCCGCCGAGTGCACGACGTCCCGGCCCTCCACGAGGGCACGGCCGGCGTCCGGGGCGAGCAGCGTGGTGAGCACCTTGACGGCGGTCGTCTTCCCGGCGCCGTTCGGACCGAGCATGCCGAGGACCTGGCCGCGCGCCACTTCGAGGTCGATGCCGCGCAGCGCCTGCACCTCTCCGAAGGACTTGCGCAGTCCTTCGACGAGGATGGCGGGGCCGTCCCACCCCCTCGTCGCCTCACGAACGGTCACCCGCCCTCCTCCGGCCATGCCCGCGCCGGCCGTGCGGCGACGGGTCCTGGGGGTTGCCGGCACCGGGGCCGGCGCCGCCGACGACCAGCATGGCACAGCGCCGGTCACCTGGCGGGTGGTAGGTCGACGCCTGCCAGCTGGGCGCAGCGTGCCAGCAACTCCTCCTGCAGGCCGAGGTCACGGGTGGCGGGATGGGGCTCCTTCGGGCGCTGATGGTAGAAGTAGCCCGCGGTCGTCGCCGCCGCCGGCGCGTCGCTGGCCGCCAGCCACGCCTGGGTCACCGGACCGAGCGACAGGTCGTCGGGCGCGCCCGGTCCGCCCATCTTGGTCGCCACCCAGCCCGGCTCCACGGCGTTGGAGCGGACCCCCGGCCATCGCCTGGCGACGGCGAAGGCGAGCAGCACGTCGAGGAACTTGCTGTCTGCGTACGCCTGGGAGCCGTTCCACCGGCGCGCCGTCCAGTTGAGGTCGTCGAGCCGAGGGTTGCCGCCCCGGTGCATCGCCGAGCCCAGGTAGACCAGGCGCTCCGGCGGTGCGACCAGTGCGGTGAGGGCGTAGGGGGCGAGGACGTTGACGGCGAAGAGCTCCGCCAGCCCGTCCTCGGTCTCGACACGACGGGGTGTCCGATAGCCGACGGCGGCGTTGTGGATGACCGAGTCGTACCTTCCCAGCGCGTTGGCCTGCTCGGCGACCCGCCACATGCCGGCCACGGTCGAGAGGTCGCCCACCACGATGTCCCGGGCGCCCGGCACCGCCGCCCCGAGTTCGGCGGCGCGCGCCGAGCTCCGGGCGTGGAACGTCACGCCGTGTCCCTGGTCGACGAGCAGCTGGCCAGCCATGAGGCCGAGGCCGTCGCTCGAGCCCGTGATCAGCACTCGGCGCACGTCGTCACCTCCAGAGCGCTCGGTCAGTGTGCCCCGCCGGCCCGCGACCCACCCGGCGTGACCGACCCACGCCGGGACCTGGTCAGCCCGCCGGCGCCACCCATTCGGGACCGAGCTCCTCGACCGAGGGGCAGCCGAGCAGGAGCAGGGTGCGGTGCATCTCGGCCGCGAGGATGTCGAGGACCCGCTCCACGCCGTGCTGGCCGGCGGCCGCGAGGCCGTAGAGGTAGGGCCTGCCCACGAGCACCGCTCGGGCCCCGAGGGCGAGGGCCATGACGACGTGGCTGCCGCGCCGCACGCCGCTGTCGAGCAGCACCTCGGTGCGGTCGCCGACGGCCGCCACCACCTCGGGCAACGCCGCGAGCGTGGCGGGGGCACCGTCGAGCTGCCGGCCGCCGTGGTTGGAGACCACCACGGCATCGGCGCCGGCGTCGACGGCGCGCCTGGCGTCGTCCCCGGTGAGCACGCCCTTCACCATGAGGCGGCCCCGCCAGCGGTCACGCAGGTACGCGACGTCGTCCCAGGAGAACGGCGACGCCGCCATGGTCAGCATGCCCGTGCCCCCGTCGTTGCCCGGCCCGGCGCCGCGGCGACTGAGACGGAGGCCGGTGCCTGCCAGGCGGAGAGCCCACCTGGGCTTGACGAGCACCTGGGCACCCAGCTGGACGGCGTTGTGGGCGTCGATCCGCAGCGGCGGGGCGACGCCGTGGCGGATGTCACGGAGGCGGTTGCCGAGGGCCGGCGTGTCGACGGTGACCATGAGCACCTCGACGCCGGCGTCGGACGCTCCCTGGCAGAGCGCCTCGGCCTGGGGACGCCCGCCCGAGGCGTACAGCTGGAACCACACCGACGTGCCGGCCTTCTCCATCACCTCTTCGAGCGGGCTCCCGGCGACCGTGCTCAGTACCGACACCGTGCCCCGGGAGACCGCGGCCCGGGCCGCCCCGGCCGGCCCGTCAGGGTGGAAGAGCCGCGCCAGGCCGCACGGCGCCAGGATCACGGGAAGATCGAGGGGCGTGCCGAGCACGGTGGTGGCGAGCGAGGGGTCGAGCCGCCCGGCCGCCGCCCGCGGACGGAAGGCACGGGCGGCGAAGGCGGCCTCGTTGGCCCGCATGGTCACCTCCTCGTCGGCACCGCCGTCGATGTAGTCGAAGACGACGGGCGGGAGCCGGCGGCGGGCGGCGTGCCGGGCGTCGGCGACGGTCTGCAAGCGGGCGGCTGCCCGGGCATCAGCGGCGTCGAGCAGTCGGGCGGCGCCGGACAGCGACGAGGGGCGCGCCGGCTCGGACCCGGTGCGCGACGGGAGCGGCTGTTGTGTCGTCATTCCTCCAGCTTCCCTCACCGGCGGTCGACGAGCAGGCACTGGACGGCCGAGCCGAGCGGCCCGGCGGCCGTGGGCCCCTCACTCGGCTGGCCCGACGCCCGTGCCGGGCGACGGGGGAGCCCAGCGACGCGTGCCCTGGCGCGCCGATCGGCATCAGATCGTGAAGGCGAGCTCGGTCGCCAGCCGTCGCGCCAGGTCCTGGTCGCCGCCCAGGATGACCCGGTCCAGCGCTTCTTCGGGCGGGACCCTTCCGCCCACGAGCCGGAGGAACAGGGAGGACCCCAGGGCGATCTCGGCGGTCGGTGCAGCCGGCAGCGCCTCGACCACCGCGGCCCGCCCGTCGACGGCGACGTGCAGTGCTCGGTGCAAGGGGCCGGTCAGGTGGATCGTCACCGAGGACCCGTCAGGAGCGCCGACCCGCTTGCCGACGATGTACCCGAGCCCGCGCGCCACCTCGTCGAGCGCCTGCTCTGCCGCAGGACCCTCCTCGTTGCCCGGTCGCCCGGTCACGTCGCGGATGTCCTGCTCGTGCATCCAGCAGTCGAAGGCCCGGATCTCCATGAACCGCCCGTACGTCCCCGGTCCGACGGGGGTCCACGACGGCGACTCGAAGTCGGCGCCATCCATCGCCTCGAGCGCGTCGAGCCGCGCCGCGGTGACGGTGAGGAACTCGTCGCGCAGGTCGGCGTGGGTCCGGGCGCGGAGCTCCACCACCCAGGCCTCGTTCATGTGGGCGATGTGATTGCGCACGTGCGGCAGGTCCGTCGTCTCCGGCGGCACCTCGGGCGTCGAGTCGCCGGCCAGCATCCGCTCGGTCCCCACCAGGTGGGCCACGACGTCGTGGACGTCCCATCCGGGCAGGGCGGGCAGCGCCCACTCCTCGTCGGACAGGTCCTCCAGCAGGTCGCCGATCGATGCCCACTCGCCGCGCAGCAGCGCGACGATGCCCTCCTTGAGGAGCGACGAGCGGGCCACGGGCGAGGGGTCAGCCATCACCGGCGCGCTCCACGGCCAGACCCGCGCCCAAGGGTTGGCGGGGACCTCGACGGCGAGGTCCCGGTGCATGCCCGCCGGAGCCCACGGCGGGTCCACGAGCACGGGCCCCAACAGGTCCTACCCGTCGGGCGGAAGGGCGTGGGTACCTGAAGCCGCCGGCGCCGACCGTACGGCGGTGGTCGGCGGCGCGTGACGTCACGCGCTCAGGTTAGGCACGGAGCCGGCGGGCCGCTCGGCCACGGGGCCGTCCCGGCACCGCCCCTGCGTCCGGACCACCTCCACTGCGCGGAGGTCGCCGTCGGCGTCCACGAGTCGCCGGCGCACGACGAGCTGGGCCGTCGCCAGGGCTCCTTCGAGCAGCCGGTCCTGGTCGGCGCCGAGCTCGACCAGCAGGGTGCCGTCCCGGCGCAAGAGTCGGCCGGCGGCGGCCACCACCCGTCGGAGGACGGCCATGCCGTCGTGGCCACCGTCGAGCGCGAGCGGCGGCTCGTGGTCGCGAGCGTCGGACGGCAGGGTGGGGAGGGCCCACGTCGGTACATACGGTGGGACCGCCGTGACGACGTCGACGGCGCCCGCGAGGTTGGGAGGGACCGGACCGTCGAGGTCGCCGTGATGCACCCGCACCCCATTGGCGGCCGCGCAGGCGCAGGCTGCAGGGTCGAGGTCGGTCGCCAGCACGGTGGCCGCAGGGCGGGCGCCCGCCAGCACGGCGGCCACGGCGCCGCTGCCCGTGCAGAGGTCGACGGCCACCCCGCGCTCGGGAAGGAGGGCCACCGCTCGCCGAGCCATCGGCTCCGTCTGCCATCGGGGGACGTAGACGCCCCTGTGCACGACGACCGAGTGCCCGCAGAACCTCGTCGTCCCGGTGACCCAGGCCAGGGGCTCACCTGCGGCACGGCGGGCCACGAGCGTCTCGAGCACCAGGGGGTCGTCCGCGGCCAGGGCGACCAGCTCCTCGGCCTCCTCGTGCGCGGCGACGCAGCCCGCTCGTGCCAAGCGGGCGCTCACGGCTCGCGTGACCGGTTCGGTCGGTCCCCGCATGCGGTCACGGTAGGGCGAAGGGAGCCCCAATGGGCGGCGCAAGGTTCGAGGTTAGGGTCCCGCCATGCGCTTCAGCCTCTGGCCCACGACCGCACAGCCGCTCGGCGACTTCCTCGAGGTGGCCGACCACGTCGCCGTCACGGGATGGGACGGGCTGTGGGTGGCCGACCACTTCATGCCTTCCATCGAGCCCGTCGGCGGGTCGATGCTCGAATGCTGGTCGCTGCTCGCCGGGCTGGCGGTTCGGGTGCCGCGGCTGCGCCTCGGCTCCCTCGTGACGGGCAACACCTACCGGCACCCGGCAGTGCTCGCCAACATGGCGGCAACGGTCGACCAGTTGAGCGGCGGCCGCCTGGTCCTCGGCATCGGCGCCGGCTGGCAGGTGAACGAGCACGCGGCGTACGGCATCGAGTTCTTCGACGTCGCCGGCCGCCTCGCACGTCTCGACGAGGCATGCAAGGTCCTTCGCGCCCTGTTCGACGACGAACGGGCCGACGTGGACGGCCGGTACTACCGGCTGGTCGACGCGCCCATGGCGCCGAAACCGGCGCAGGCCCGGCTCCCGCTCCTGATCGGCGGCGGTGGCGAGCGCGTCACGCTGCGCCTGGCCGCGCGCTGGGCCGACGAGTGGAACACGTGGGGCACCCCCGATGTCCTGGCCGCCAAGGGCGCCGTCCTCGAGCACCACTGCGCCGACCTCGGGCGGGACCCGACGACGATCGCCCGGTCGGCACAGGTGCTGGTGGCGCTGGATGGCGCGGGTGCCGACTGCGCCCGCCCGATGCCGATGGTGCGGGCGGGCGTCGGCGAGCTGCACGACCTGTTGGGCGCCTACGCCGCCGCCGGCGTGGACGAGTTCGTCCTTCCGGACTGGAACCTCGGCACGGGCACGGCTCGGCGCGACGTGCTGGATCGCTTCCTCGCCGAGGTGGCTGCACCCTTCCGCTGAGAGCGCTGGCGACGCGCCCGCGGGCTCGGCCAACGGCTCTGCCTCTCCGCCGGCTACGGAGCCGGCGACGGAGCCGGCTCCGTAGCCCCAGGCTGGTAGGCGCAGCTCGGGTCCTCGGCGAACGGATTGCCGGTCGCCGCCCACGCCCGAGCCCGGCTGCCGCCGCACAGCCCGCGGTACTCGCAGCGCCCGCAGCGCCCCTCGAGCCGTTCCTTGTCCCGCAGCGAGACGAGCAAGGGCGCGTGGCGGTACCAGTGCCGGAGGGGGGCGGCGCGGACGTTGCCGACCGGGATCGGCAGGAAGCCCGACGGGCAGACCTCCCCCCGATGGGAGACGAAGCACATGCCATTCCCGTCGGTCACCGCCGGTAGCGGTGATCCTCCGGAAGCTGCCAGCACTCGGTTGAACGCCGGAGCGGCGATGGTGCGCAGACGGAAGGGCGCGTCGACGGTGGCCAGCCAGCGCAGGACGGCCTCGTGCTCGTCGGCGCCGAGCACGTCGTCCGGAGTGGCGCGACCGGTGGGGACGAGGAAGAAGAGGGACCACACGGCAATCCCCGGCGGCAGGGTCTCGGCCAGCAGCGGCAGCTCGTCGACCGTCTGGCGGCAGACGGTCGTCCCGACCTGGACCCGCACGCCGAGCCCGATCGCCGCCTCGAGCAACGCGAGGGTTCGCCGATGGGCGCCCCGGGCGCCGCGGAAGCCGTCGTGGGTCTCCGGGCGGGCGCCGTCGAGGCTGAGGTGGATCGTGCCGGCGCCGGCGTCGACCGCCCGCGCCAGCTTCTCGGGGGTGAGCCGCGCCGTGGCGCTCGGGGAGAAGCCGGCGTGGAGCCCCGCCGACCGCACGGCGTCGAGCAGCTCCCAGATGTCGGATCGGGCAAGCGGGTCGCCGCCCGTGAGGACGAAGACCTTGGCGCCCATGTGGGCTGCGTCGGCGATCAGGGCGAGCCCCTCCGCCGTCGAGAGCTCGCCCGGGTCGCGGTGGCGCTGCGCCTCGGCGCGACAGTGCGTGCACCGCAGCGGGCAGGCACGGGTCACCTCCCAGGCCACGGTCACCGGCGCGCGGTCGAAGTCCGGCCGGTCGAGCGGCAGCGGGCCACGGCCCGCACCCGTGGGAAGCGTCACGGCCGGGGTGTTCATCGGGCGAAGTCCCATCCGGCGCCGTCCCGGTGGTGCTGGCCGAGGACCCGCTTGGCGATGAGGATGCGGTGGACCTCGTCGGGGCCGTCGGCGAGCCGCAGCGTGCGGGCCGTGAGGTACATGTGGGCGAGCGGGAGATCGCCCGACACCCCGGCGGCCCCCCACACCTGGATCGCCCGGTCGACCACCCGATGGAAGGCTGCGGGCACGGCCACCTTGATAGCAGAGATCTCCGTGCGGGCGTCCACGCCGCGGTCGATCGCCTGGGCGCAATGGATCGTGAGGAGGCGAGCCGTCTGCACGTCGAGGTAGGAGTCGGCGATGAAGGCCTGCACCAGCTGCTTGGTCTCGAGCAGGCCTTCGTGCACGTGCCGGGTGGCCGCCCGTTCGACCATGAGATCGAAGGCACGCCACATCTGCCCGACCGAGTTCATGCAGTGGAAGACGCGCCCGGTCCCCAGCCGGTCTTGGGCCGCCCGGTGGCCGGTTCCCACCTCGCCCAATTGGTTCGCCAGGGGGACCCGGACGTCGTCGTAGATGATCTCGCAGTGGTCGCTCTCCACCCCCCACACCTCGATGCCCCGGACCACCGTGACGCCCGGGGTGTCCCGGGGGACGATGAACTGCGTCATGCGTCCGTTGCCGTCCCCGGCGTCGGTGCGGCACATGACGATGAAGAAATCGGCTCGCTTCCCGTTGGACGTGAACCACTTGTGACCATTGATCACCCACTCGTCGCCGTCGCGGCTGGCGGTGGTCCGCAGGGAACGGGGGTCGGAGCCCGGCCGGTCTGGTTCGGTCATGGAGAAGCCGGACTCGAGCCGCCCCTCGGCCAGCGGCACGAGCCACCGCTGCTTCTGCTCCTCGGTGCCGTAGAGGGCGAGGAGCGACTCGTTGCCCGAGTTCGGGGCGACCACGCCGAACAGGGCGGCCGCACCGACGGCATAAGCAAGGATCTCGAACATGTAGGCGAGCTCCAGGAAGTCGAGCCCGGCGCCCCCGTACTCAGCGGGGAGGTGTGGCGCCCACAGCCCGGCCTGGCGGACGCGCTCCCTGATGTGGGCCCGGAGCTCGGCGCTCTCCTTCACGTCGGCGTCGGTGAAGATCCCCTTCGCCTCGGTGATCCACAACGCCGGCTCGTGCGGCAGGATCTCCTGGTTCACGATCCGCGCCGCGAGGGCTCGGATCTCGTTGACCCGGTCGGAGACGCCGGTCATCGGCTGGACGTTCATGGGACCTCCCCCGCTCGACGCCCATTTCCTACGGCGCCCGCGCGGCGGGAGCTAGAGCCGAAGGTCCCTTCGCCGGCTCGCCACCCGTTCGGTCACCTGCTGCACGCTGGGCTGACGGCGTGACCCGCCGGACGCCGGTGGGCTGCGCCAAGCTGGTGCCGATGCGCCCGACGATCCGCTCCTTCCATCGGGACGAGGCCGGCGACTGGGTGGCGACGCTGTCGTGCGGGCACCGCCGGCACGTACGCCATCGGCCACCGTTCCAGCTCCGTCCGTGGGTCCTCGACGAGGCCGGCCGGGCATCCCGCCTGGGCACCGCGATCGAGTGCCGCCGTTGCGCTCAGGGAGAGCCTGCGGACGCGACGGAAGCGCCCATCCACGTGGTGCCACCCGCGTTCGGCGACGACGAGGGCGGCGAGCCGGCGTGCCTGGCGCCGTTCGTGTGCGCCGAGTGCGGGGCCGTGGTCGGGCCGGACGAGCACCGCCCCGGGTGCCCCCGGGCCGGGTGAGCGGGTCGGGGCGTCACCGGGGGTTCGGCGGGCCTCGGAGCGAGCGTCGAGCGGCCCTCGGTCCACCTGCTTCGCCAGCCCGTCCACCGCTCCCTGCCCGGGGCCGTCCGTCCGCGATGGGGCTCAATCGTCTCGGCGGCCCATCAGGGTGGAGATCCGTTGGTGGCTCACCCCGAACCGTGCCCCGATCTGCCGGGTGGTGAGCCCCTCGTCGGCCAGGGAACGCGCCGTGGCGGCTTGCAAGCGGCGGGCGTTGGCCATGAGCAGCGTACCGCTGCGCCGCAGCCTCGTGAGCAGCCGGCCCACGCCGTCGCCGCCCACGAGCTGCGTCCACGCCGTGCCCCGGCGGCGCGCCGTGGCCAGCAGCCGCGCCTCGCGTGCGATCCTGTGCTGCTCTTCGGCGACCGACTCCGCCGTTGCCGCCACGACCTCCAGGGCCGCCACGGCGCCCTCTCGGCTGTTCGCGCCCGTGCTGTCCGCTTCGACCGCCACGTCCTGCCTCCTCCTGCCCATGCGTCGTGGACCGCCGCCCGGGCTCCGTGCCTCGCCGGGTCGGCAACCCGGGGTTGCGGGGGACCCTTCCCGCCACCCCGCCGGGGCAAACCCCGTCGGTGCTTGCGCGGCCCGCTTCGTCTGCGAGGGCGATCCTGCCCACGGGGTCTCGGCCCGGGCTGGCATGGAACCAGGGTGCGTCCGAGGTGAGCCGGGTCGGACGCCGCCAGGGACGACA
>DAHUZJ010000102.1 GCA_027306585.1 Acidimicrobiaceae bacterium
GGCCGGCCTCTATCAGGGCTCCCGCAGGCCGGCGAAGAGGTCGGCCTCGGGCACGGGCGCGCCGGTGCGGTCCAGCACCCGCACGTACGCCTCGAACCGGAACAGCTCGGCGAAGAGCTCCCGACCGAGCTGGAGGAAGAAGATGTTCTCGGCCTGGCTCCCGTGGGCCAGCAGGCTGTCGAACTTGCGTCCCGCGACCGCCGCGCAGTCCACCACGGCACTGATCTCGTCATCGGGCGTTCCGAACTCGGGTTGGTCCGCGATCGCTTCGGGAGGCTCAACGCCGTGTGACCGCAGGAGCTCGGCGAAGCCGGCGATGGCCGAGCGTGGGATCGCCGTGTAATAGGTCTTGTCGGGGATCCCCGTCGCCCGCACGGCCGCCATGGTGGCCCGGTGTGCCTGGATGTGGTCCGGGTGCCCGTAGAACCCGTTCTCGTCGTAGGTGACGACCACCTGTGGCCGGTAGCGCTCGAGGAGGGCCGCGATCCGCTCGGCGGGCTCTTCGACGGGTACTTGCCAGAAAGCGTCGGGCGCGTCGTTGGACGGCCAGCCCATCATCCCCGAGTCGTGGTAGCCGAGCCGCTCGAGGTGGGTGACGCCGAGGACCCGGCAGCTCTCCTCCAGCTCTCGCTGACGCAGCGCGGCCACCTCCTGCTCGTCGTGGCCGGCCTCGAACGGCTTGACGCCACCGGGCGCATCGCCGAGCTCGCCGTTGGTGCACGTGACGAGCACCGTCCGCACACCGGCGTCGGCGTAACGGGCCAGCGTGCCACCGGTGCCGATGGCCTCGTCGTCGGGGTGGGCGTGGACGGCCATGAGCGTGAGGGGCATCTCCCCAGCGTAGGGTCGGTAGCCGCTCAGGGGAGCGAGCGCCAAGGCAGCCCGTGTGCCTCGGCGACGGGCTGCAGCACCACTGCGCCTCCCGACACGTTGACCCCGGCGGCCAGCGACGGGTCGCTCCGGGCCGCGTCCCGCCAACCGTGCTCGGCGATCGCGAGGGTGTACGGAAGGGTGGCGTTGGCGAGGGCGTGCGTCGACGTGTGCGGGACCGCCCCCGGCATGTTGGCCACGCAGTAGAAGAGCGATCCATGCACGGGAAAGGTCGGGTCCGAATGGGTGGTGGGCCGCGACGATTGGAAGCACCCTCCCTGGTCGACCGACAGGTCGACGAGCACCGACCCCTCCGGCATCCGAGCCACCAGGTCGTCGCTCACCAGCATCGGCGCCCGGGCGCCGACGACCAGCACGGCACCGATCACCACGTCGGCGTCGAGGCATGCCTCCTCGACGGCATGGGCGCTCGACGCGACGGTGTCGAGGGCGCCTCGGAAATGGTGGTCGGCTCGGCGCAGCCGCTCGAGGTCACGGTCGAGCACCCGCACCCGGGCATGCAGGCCGACCGCGATGGTGGCCGCCGCCATGCCGGCCACCCCGGCGCCGATGATCGTCACGTTGGCACATCCCACTCCGGGAACCCCACAGATCAGCGAGCCGCGGCCGCCTCCGGGCCTCATGAGGTGGTGAGCGCTGACGAGGGGCGCCATCCGCCCTGCGACCTCACTCATGGGGGTGAGGAGCGGGAGGGACCCGTCGGGCAGGCGAACCGTCTCGTACCCGATGGCCGTGTTGCCGGCGGTGAGGAGCGCTTCGGTCACCGCCCGGGACGCAGCCAGGTGGAGGTAGGTGAAGAGGACCTGGTCCCGATGGAGCCCGAGGCGGCCGTACTCCTCGGGTTCGGGCTCCTTCACCTTCAGCACCAGGTCGGCCGCTGCCCACAGCTCGTCGGGGTTCGACACCAGGGTGGCCCCGGTTGCCATGAAGCGCCGGTCGGCCAGGGCGGACCCCTCGCCCGCTCCCTGCTCCACGAGCACCCGGTGGCCACGGTCGGTGAGCTCGCGGACGCCCGCCGGCGTCAGCGCGACCCGGTACTCGTCCTCTTTTCGCTCGCGGGGAACACCGACGATCACGACCGACCCCGCCTCAGGCGCTCTCCGGCTGGCCCAGCGCTCGGCTCCCGAGCGCCGCTGTCCGTGCCCGCGGGGCCGGGCCACCGCTTTGGCCGACCTCGGCGCCCCGGAATGCGGCAATATCTGGCCCGAAACCGAACGTTCACAATCAACCATCTTGACGGCACGGACGGCTTCACGCATCGTGTCCCGCAGAGCGGCGGAGGGAGACAAGTGGCAACGGCACTCGAGACCCAGAAACAAGCTGTCCTGCCCGAAACAGATCGGGCGTTTCGCATAGAGCAGCACGGTATCGATCTGATCCCGCTCTCGGAGCGCTGGGCCCGCCCCCGTGACGTGGCCAGCATGTGGGCCGGGGCCAGCGTCCAGATCGAGTACTTCGTCTACGGCGCCATCCTGATGACCTTCGGGTTCACGTTCGCCCAGGCGGTGAGCCTCATCATCATCGGCAACCTCTCGTACTTCCTCCTCGGCCTGTGCAGCCTCCAGGGGCCGCAGACGGGCACCACGGTGTTCGCCATCAACCGGGCCAGCTACGGACCCAACGGCTCCCGGGGCATCGCCTTCTTCAACTGGATCACGCAGATCGGCTTCGAGGTGGAGGGTCTCATCCTCATCGTCGGCGCCGGCCTCGTGCTCGGCATCAAGGGGGGGATCACCCCCACGACCACCGAGAAGGTGCTCTTCGTCATCGGGGCCGTCCTGGTCCAGGGCGTCCTCCCCTTCCTCGGTCATGCCAGCATCGTCAAGACCCTTCGGTGGCTCACCATCCCCTTCGTCGTCCTCTTCGTCGTGATGCTGGGCTTCGCCCTCCCGCACGCCACCACCCACGGCGTCGCCCACGGGGCCGACTGGCAGACCTACCTGGAGGGCCTTGCCTTCACCATCACCCTGAGCGGACTCGGCTGGGCCGAGTGTGGCAACGACTACAGCCGCTACTGCCCTCCGAACACCTCCAAGCGAGGCATCGTCGGCTGGGTCTTCCTCGCCACGGCCGTGCCCGAGATCCTGATCATGCTGCTCGGCGCGGCGGTCGGGACGTTCCTCGCCAACGTCGGCAAGACAGCCAACGCCTTCCTGCCCTTCGCCCACCAGAGCGCCATCCCTGCCTGGTTCGTCGTGGTGTTCCTGCTCTTCTCGATCGTCCAGCTGTTCGGCATCAACAGCATCGACATGTACTCATCGGGCGTGACGCTCCAGGCGATGGGCCTGCGGGTGAAGCGCTACGTGGCCGTCCTGATCGACTGCGTGCTCGCCCTCGGCATCACGCTGTACGCCGTCTTCGACTCGTCGTTCGGGACGTTCCTCAAGGACTTCGTCGACGTGGTCATCGTGTGGATCGCCCCGTGGTGCGCCATCTTCCTCGTCGACTGGGCCATGCGGCGGCTCCGCTACGTGCCGGAGCACCTGCAGCGCACGGACCGGAGCAGCATGTACTACAGCAGCAACGGCATCTCGTGGCCGGCGGTGATCGCCCAGGTGGTCGGCATGTACGCCGCCATCTCGGCCCTGGCGGCGACGTTCCACCTGCCCACCTGGCTCAACCCGATCACCTACGCCACCCGGGACTCGTACGGGTTCGGGGCCGACTTCAGCGTGTTCCTGGGCTTCGGTGTCGGTGGGCTGCTCTACCTGGCGCTCGCCTGGGGCTCGGTGCGCCGCCAGGCCGCCCGCCAGGACGAGCTGTTGGGAGCGGGAACGCTGGGCCTCACAGAGGCGTCGGCCCGCTAGGGGTCCGGCTGGGCAGGTCCGGGTAGGACCGCCAGGACCACAACACGTGGAGCCAGGGAACCCGGCCGGCGAGGGCCAGCCGCATCCAGGTGGGGGCCCAGCAGGCCGGCCGGCCGGCCTGCTGGCGTCTGGCCGGCCTCACCGCCTCGAGCCGGATTGTCGGCTCGCCCGGTTACTGGCTGGCGGGGCCCTCGCCCCAGTCCTCGCTCAGCAAGCCGTCTTCGGCCACGCGGAACAGGGGGATCTTCCCCAGCACCTTGACGATCCCGGCATCGCGGCCGAGGGTCGCGCGCCACTGCTCGCCCTCGGTCAGGAAGGCGCCCACCACGACCGGCTCGGCGCCCACCCGGCGCAGAAGGTTCAGGGCGGCATTGAGCGACCCGCCCGTCGAGATCACGTCGTCGACCACCGCCACGCGGCGACCGCGAACGGAGCCGGCGCGGGCAGGGTCCATCCGGAGGGTCTGGTCGCGGCCGGTGGTGATCGACCGCACCGGCTCCACGTAGGTGTCGCCCAGGTGGATCTTCGGCGTCTTGTGCAGGATCACGTAGTCGTCCAACCCAAGGGCCCGAGTCACCTCGATGGCCAGCGGGATGCCCATGGTGGCCACGGACACGACCACCTCGGGCTCCGCCGGGGCGAGCAGCTCGGCAAGCTCCTGGCCTGCCCGCTCAGAGAACGCGATCCCGTGGTCCACACAGATGAGGAGCGCGATGGCGAGGTCGGGCGTGATCTGGACCACCGGCAACTCGGTGGTCTGCGAGCCGACGGTGGCGGTGTAGGTACGCTCGGGCACGATGGCCAGACTTTCGCGGGGCGGTGACCGTGGGCGCAAATGAGCTGACGGTGGAGCGGGCAGGCGAGTTGCTCCGAGCGGCAATCGAGGAAGCCCGCGCGGGGCGGGACGAGGGCGGCATCCCCATCGGTGCCGCGCTGTTCCATCGCGACGGCACCCTGCTCGGTCGGGGACACAACCTTCGGGTGCAGGACGACGACCCGTCCGTCCACGCGGAGACGGCCGCGTTCCGGAACGCCGGCCGCCGGCGCGACTACCCCGACTGCATCATGGTGACGACCCTCTCCCCGTGCTGGTATTGCAGCGGCCTGGTCCGGCAGTTCCGGATCGGCGGGCTCGTGGTCGGAGAGACCCGGACCTTCACCGGGGGGCACGAGTGGCTGCGGGACCTGGGCGTCGAGGTGGTGGTGCTCGACGACGACGAGTGCGCCTCGCTCCTCGGGGGCTTCATCGCCGAGCACCCCGAGATCTGGAACGAGGACATCGGCGTCTAGCCCAGCGGCGGCCCGAAGAGTCGGTCGCCGGCATCGCCCAGTCCAGGGACGATGTAGCCGTGCTCGTCGAGCTCGGGGTCCACGGCAGCGCACGTCACCGGCACGTCCGGGTGCACCGCCTCAAAGGCCCGCTGGCCCGGGGCCGAAGCAATCAGACAGAGGGCCTGGACCGACAGTGCACCCCGGTCGCGAGCCAACGTGCAGACCCGGACCAGCGACCCTCCGGTGGCCAGCATGGGGTCGCACACGACCACACGGCGACCTCGGAGGTCGTGCGGCAGGCGATCGAGGTAGACCTCGGACTCGAGCGTCTGCTCGTCACGGCGCAGTCCGACGTGCGCTACCTCGGACCGCGGCACGAGGCCCTGGACCGCCGGGACCATGCCAAGGCCTGCTCGGAGGATGGGCACGAGGAGCACCGTCTCGGCGATGCGGCGGCAGGGCCCGGATGCGACGGGCGTCTCGACGGTGCCGGCCTCGGTTGCAAGGTCCCTCAGGGCCTCGTAGGCGACCAGCATCGACAGCTCGTGGACAACCTGGCGGAACTCGCCGTTGCCGGTGGTCCTGTCGCGCAAGCGCGCCAAACGGTCCTCCACGACCGGGTGGTCCAGGACGGTGAGCACGCCAAAGGGTACGCCGGGCCAGCCGCACCACCGGCGATCTGCACCCGATGAGCAACGGCGGGCGGCGCTCACGATGCGACCGTCAGGGGCCGGCTCGGGAGGAACCGGTCCCCGGCCCTCCCCGCTCCCGGCCCTCCCGGCCCTCCCGCCGGGTCCGCCGGGTCCGCCCCGAGGGGCCGGGGATCTTGCCGGCCATGCGGCCGGGCTTGGTCCACCACTTCCCCGGGCCCCCGCCGAGGACGAGGATGCC
>DAHUZJ010000105.1 GCA_027306585.1 Acidimicrobiaceae bacterium
ACGGCGCGATCCCGGCGGCCGTGGCCGAGGTGTGCAACCTGACCTGGTACTGCCAGCTGGGCAACATCCACGCGAAGACCGCCGGGTACCAACTGATCGGCCAGAAGATCCTGGCCGTGTACCAGAAGAGCCAGAAGAAGAAGCACTGACCGACGCCCCGTCGCCTCCACGTACGGAGGTCCCGCCAGCAGCCTTGGCCGATGTCACGCCCGTTCTGGCGAAATGCCTGGTGGTGACGCGTCGGATGGGCGGTCGTCACCGTCACGTTGCTGTTCCTGGTCGCGCCCGCCGCTGGCTCCTACCCCCCGGTGGCAGGGAACCGAAACCCCCTGTCGACGCCGGCGAGCCTGGCGGGAGCGGGCGAGCGGGGCCTCGATTGCCGAGGCCCGTACCTCCGCGCTCAACCTGTTCGTGGCGACCGAGGGCTTCTGCCTCTTCGCCTGCCGTTCCCTCACCCGGGCCGTGTGGCAGATCGGCGTGCTCTCCAACCGCTGGGTCAGCGGGTCCGACGAGCAGCCGCGGACCGCCGGGGATGAGCGCGCCAGCTGGACCGGGAAGTGCGCGACGACCCCTCCCGTACCGCCAGTTCGGTCGTTCCGGGTGAGGCTTCCCTGACGCTCCTGTCGCCTCCCCGTTCAGCCGGCCGGTCGCAGCGTCGACCGTGACGACTCGAGGCGATCGAGCGCCGCCGAGAAGCTCGACACCGGGAGCACCTCGATCGGAAGCCCGTCAGCGGCGCGGTGAGCATCGGCGGCCTGTGCGGTGGGCACGAGGAACACGGTCGCCCCCGCGGCATGCGCCGCGGCCACCTTCTCGGCGATGCCCCCGACCGGTCCGACGCTGCCCTCGGCGTCGATGGTCCCCGTGCCCGCCACCGTCCTGCCGCTGGTGAGGTCCGTCCCGGTGGTGACGGCGTACACGGCCAGGGCGGGCTCGATCCCCAGGACCACGTTCAGCCACCCCAGCTCGCCGGCCACCTCGGCCACGGCCGGCAGCCCCAGGTGGCTGGCCGCCGTGGCGACCAGTCCGAACGCGCAGCCCAGGACGATGCTCGTCCAAGGCCCCACCGCCGTCAGGGCGAGCTCGTCGGCCGGCCGGGCAGCCTCGTCGGTCATGCGGGTGGCGCCGCCGAAGATGTACAGCGTGATGTCGCGCACGTGCAGCCCGCGGCGTCGAGCCTCCAGGGCGTGGGCGAGCTCGTGGGCGAGGATCGACCCCAGGAAGAGCACCGTGGCCAAGAGCGCCAACAGCAGCCCTCCCCAGCGGGAGGCGACAATCGAGTACCGCAGCGAGAAGCTCCACGTCACCAGACCGGCGATCACGAGGAGGGTTGCGTCGGCCCGGACCGGGATGCCAGCGACATCGACGCGTCGTGCCGGCGCGGTGCTACGGCCGTGCTCGGCTCGACGACCACCGGCGCCGCCGCGGGACTGCCCCGCCGTCGCTGTGGGCCCGGGCGCACGCGGGCCGCCGGGAAGCCATGTCGGCGGACCGGCCCAGTCCGCAGGGGGCTCGGACGCTGGGAAGGACTGCTCCTCCTGCTGGTCGAGGTGCACGTCGATCCGCCCTCGGAGCGCCTCGGGAGTGCCGGACTCGCTCACCGAACCAACCCTTTCGTCGGCCCGGCACCCGCCGCTAGGGCCAACCGGCCCATCCCCCAGCGAACCGCTCAGCGGTGGACCGACAGGCCCAGCCGCTCGGCGCGCTCCCAGTCGTCATCGACGAGCACCGGCTCGCGCCCGGCGCGTGCCAGGAGGCTGGCGGCTACGGCGGAGCGGTAGCCGGTGGCACAGTAGACCCAGATCCGACCCGCCGGGACCTCCGCCATGCGGGTCTCGAGATCGGAGAAGTGGACGTGGACCGCTCCGTCGATGTGCCCCTGCTCCCATTCGTCGTCCCGTCGCACGTCGAGGACGACGGGGACACCGTCCGCTCGACGGTAGGCCATGGTGGCCTGGAGGTCGGCGAAGTCACCCACGGCGTACGACCTGAGGCCCCTCGTCGCCAGCCGTCGTGGGTCACCCACCGCCACGCCGAGGGGACGGTCGATGCCGATGCGAGCGAGGTCCCGCTGGGCGGCTGCCACGTCGTTCGGATCGTCGCTCATCAGCACGACGGGCGTTCCCCACGGGATCACCCAACCGAGGAACGTCGACAACGGAGTGCCCATCTCGGCGTTGACGGTGCGCGGCAGGTGTCCGGCAGCGAACGCCCGCCGGTTGCGCAGGTCGACGACCCACTCGCCTGCCTCGAGGTGCTGTGAGAGCGCAGTCCCATCGAGCCGGTGCGACGGCGAGAGGTCGATCGGTGCCGGGCCCGACCGGTTGATGAACCCCATGTGCGCGTAGTACCGGGGATAGGCGGTCAGCCCGGACAGCACCGTCTTCACGAAGGACTGCTCGTCGTCGGCCAGGAAGACCAGGTTGTGCTGCCGCTCGTCGCCGATCGTGCTCGAGGCTGCCCCGCTGGGCGGCGTCGAAGAGCAGAAGCTGCCGAACCCGTGGGTGGGACAAACGACCACGTCGTCGGCGAGGGACCCGACCAGCTGCCGCACCGAGTGGTACTGACGACGGGTGAGGACCTGGGCCTGGTCCGCTCCGAGGAGGTCGGTACGGCCAACCGTGCCGAACAGGAGCGACCCACCCGTGAAGGCCGCGGCCGGGCCTTCGGCGTCGTCCACCACGTAGGTGACGTGGTGCGGCGTATGTCCTGGGGTGGCGACCACCCTCAGGCGCAGCTCGCCGAAGCGGTGCTCCTCGCCCCCGTCGACCGCCACGCATGCGTAGGCAACCTCGTCCCCACCCGCCAGGAGGTGGGTGGCCCCGGTCGTGGCGGCCAGCTGCCTCCCACCGGAGACGTAGTCGTTGTGCAGGTGCGTCTCGGCAACCGCCGCGAGGTCCACGCCTGCAGCTCCGGCCGCTCGAAGGACACGGTCGATGTCGCGCTGCGGATCGATGGCCACGGCGACGGCGCCGTCGTGCACCAGGTAGCTGCGGTCCCCGAGCTGCGGGGTGTCGATGGTCACCACCTCCATCGAGGAACCTCCTCACACGACCGCAGTCGGCCCGAGAACGACTGCGGCGTGCCGCGCTCCAACAGGGTCGACCCCCCGGTCCGTGCGAAGCTCACTCGGTGCGACCTCCCTGTCAGGAGGTCGCTTCACTTGCGACTCGCCGGCCATCCACGGACCTCGCACTGCTGGCATTGGACCGCTGGCCGGCGCCCTCGGTTAGGGCCGATGGTCACAATCAGCGCGCCTGGTCGGGCACCGCCTTCGGGTCGACGTTCCGCTCACGTCGCCGATGGGACCGGCCTTGTCGCCGATGGGACCGGCCTCGTCGCCGTCAACCCGTGACGACCAGGACGCCCTTCATGAAATTGTGGATCGAGCAGTAGGAGGCGTAGCTGCCCGGCATCCGGGGGGCGCGAAGGCGGACCGTCCGTCCAGGATCGACGTAGCCCGTGTCGAACCTGCCGAACGGCAGGCTGCCAGGGATGGCCGTCATCTTGTGGGTGACCTGGTCGCCGTTGGTGACCGCGACCACCTCGCCCGGCCGTGCCCGAACCCGACCCGGACGGAACTCGTAGTCCGAGATCCGTACGTGCACGACCGACCGGGCCGGCGACGAAGCCAGCGCCCGCTCGCCTCGTGCGGTCGTCGACGGGGCCGATGGGCCGTGGACGGCGCCGAGCACCAGCACGACCGCCGCGAGGGCCACCGCCGCGGCTGCGCTCGCCACCAGGACCATGGCGCCACCGGAGCGCGACGCCACCGGAGCGCGACGCCAAGAGAGCGGCAAGGGCTCCGAACGCCACGAAGGCGCCCACCTCGAGGAGGCCGGCCAGGCCCACGCTGGCGAGCCCGAGCCCCACGCTGGCCGCTGCCTGGAGGAGGAAGAGCGTCCCGATGGTCGGGATCCGCCGATAGCCGGTGACGTAGAGATCGAGATGCACTGCCCCTGACGCCCACAGCAGCCCCGCGCCGACGACGGCGAGGGTGCTGCGCACCCAGCGTGCCCTTCGACTCGGGGCCGTTGCCGCGCCCGTTGCCGCGCCCGTTGTGGGGCCGTTGCCGCCGGCCCGCTGTCGTCGTCCCTGTCGCCATCAGCCGGCCGCGGCCGCCGTCTGCACGGCGCGGGTCACGAGACCGATGCCTTCCATTCCCGGGAGACGGTCCACCTGCCGGTCGAGCCGAGCTGCCACGCGCGCACCGTCAGGGTCACCGAACAGGTGGTCGACAAGGAAGCCCACCTCGGGCGCGGGCAGCAGCCCCGACCCCACGGGCCGCCAGTACCGGCGCAGCGCGATGCGCGTCGCACGTTGCGCCGCCGGGCTCGAGGCGAGGCGCCTCCGGGCCTGTCCGGCGTAGAAGTCGATGTGGCGCCCTTCCTGTCGCATGATCCGTCGCAGCAGCTCGGAGAGGACGGGGTGACCGGCCTTGGCCGCCAATCGCCCATAGCCGGCCTGGGTGGTCCACTCGTTGATCGCCCCCCACGTCATGTGCACCGTCACCACGTGACGGCTCACCGCCGAGCCCGCGAGGTACACGAGGGGGCGCAGCCGGTCGAGCCGGGGCAGCCTCCGACGGGTCGCCGCCACGCGGGTGGAACCGGCAACCTCCCCGTGGGCGGCGAGGACCCGTGCGATCGCTTCCCCGTGCCAGTGCTCCTCGTAGCTCCAGCACGCGAGGAAGGCCGTCACCTCCGGATCGGCATGGGCCCGGGTGACCAGGACATCGCGCAGGTAGCACACCGTGTGGCTCTCCACGTCGTGCATGTACCGCAAGCAGCGCAGGGTGTCGGCGTCCAGGGGACGCTCGGCGAATACGCCGAAGTCGATCCCGGCGAGGTCCAGCCGGGCCGACCGTTCGATGAGTGCCTCGAGTCTTCCGCTCATGTCGCTTCTCCGGAGCACCTGGGTCCGTCGGATGCCGATCGCGCACCTCTGCCTCTCCGACGCCCGTCCCCCCTGCCAGGGCACAGGGGGGGACGGCGCCGGGGCGGCGTCAGTGGGTGGTCCGCAGTCGCCGTCGCACGGCAAGCAGGGCTGCTCCACCGACGACGAGGCCCCCACCCACCCCGAACAGCGTCACGTCTTGGACCCCGGCCGTCGAGGCGCCGCCGGTCTGCGGCGCGCCGGTGGGGACGGCGGTCATCTGGGACGCCGTGAGCGGACCACACAGGGCAGGTGCGGTCGCCGCCAGCGGGAGCGAAGGCACCAACGCGCTCTTCTCGGACGTGGCGGCCTTCGGCGCCGTCGCCGGTGTGAGCCCGTGGACCACGATCACCGCCGTCCCCGCCTCGATCGAGTTGACGGTTGTCGCATCCAATGTGATCGTCCGGTTGTAGGCAATTGTCGACCCACTCGGCGCCATTGCGGTATTGGTACCTGTCTTCGGCGACGTGCCGCCCGGTGTCGTCGACAGCGTGGTGAGGATTGTGCCATAGAAGGGCTTTCCCTCTGTGGTGCTGATCACGCCATCGTGGTTGGTGTCGGCTGTCCCACCGGGGAACGAGCCTTTCGCATCGCCGTGGATGTGCTGGACATGCGGGAACGGCTTCCCTGTGAACGTGGCCGCGTGCCCCGTCACGTGCTCCGTGATCGTTGCTCTCGAGCCTGTGAGGACGAGCTGCAGTGTCCCCGACGCCATTGTCTGCCCGATCAGGGGAACCGGCTGCAAGGTCGCCGTGTAGGTCGTCGCGCCCGACGACGCCGCGCCAGCCATCGGCGGCGCCGCCACCCCCAGCCCCAGCAGCGCCATACCGGCCGCCCCCGTGGCGACGCCGGTGGCGCTGAGGATCTTCTTCCTGACGCTCTTCATGCGGTTGGGTCCATTCTGATTGCCCGTTGGGCTTCTGCATCGGCTCTCGGTCGCCGCCCGCCGCGCCGGATGACCCAGGGCGCGACCCGCCCGATCGGGCCCTCCGCTGCAACCCCGCCCAGCCGTCACCAGCCGTCACCCGGATGCCCGCCGGACACCGCAATGGAAAGTGGATGGCAACACCGGCCCACGACGGCGTGAGCACGGGCATGGCCCACGAGGAAGGAGGACGCCGGTGCCAGCAGGTGCTCGGTGGAGGAGCAAGGGGACGGCGGTCGTGGTCGGTGCGGTCGCGCTCGCCCTCTTCGCAAGGGGAGGAAGCGCGGTCGGCGTCGGCGTCGCCGCCCAACAGCACGCGCCGCAGCCGGCGCGCCGGGCCGCCGGGACCTCCCGGCCGGCGACAGCTCCACGGCGGCGCACCAACGGAGCGACCAGCGCCACCGGAGCAGCGCGAACCATCGGAGCGACCAGCGCCACCGGAGCGGCCAGCGCCACCGTCGGGCCGACCCTTGCCCGCTCGGGCCCTGTCGCCATCGACATCCCTGCCATCGACGTCAGTTCGGGCCTCCAGGACCTCGGCCTCGCTCCGACAGGCGCCATCGCCGTGCCGCAGCCTGGTCCGGACTACAACCAGGCCGCCTGGTACGACGGCTCACCCACGCCGGGGCAGCTCGGTCCCTCGGTCGTCGAGGGCACATCGACTCGGCGGCCACAGGCCCTTCGGTCTTCTTCCGGCTCGGTGCGCTGGTCCCCGGTGACACCGCAGATGTCACGCTGGCCGACGGCACGGTCGCGGTCTTCACCGTGACCGGGGTACGCCAGTACCCCAAGTCGGTCTTCCCGACCGACGTCGTGTACGGCAACACGGACTTCGCCGGCCTGCGCCTCATCACCTGTGGTGGCGCGTTCGACCCGACAACGGGCCACTACATGGCCAACACGGTGGTCTTCGCCTCGCTCACCTCGTCGTACCGGGCTGCACCCGCATCGTCCGGGGGCGGCGCCCCGTCACCGACGGGCAGCACGTCGTCACCACCACGGTCCTGACCGGAGGGGCGCGGGCACCGCCCGTCATCCGGAGCACGTCCCGGCTCCGTAGGTGGAGTGAGGAACGCGCATCGACCCGCCGGCTCCGAGCCGGCCCGAGCAAGGGAGCCAACGTGAGCCGCGCATCCACGCTCCTGGTCACGAGCGAGCGCCGGGTGACGGCGCCACGGCGCTCTTCGATGTCGCTCGTGCGGGGCGCGCCCCGCGGACCGCTCGTCACCCGCAGGAGGCTGCAGCTCGCCCTGGCGCTCCTGTGGCTGCTCGACGGCTCGCTCCAGCTGCAGCCGTTCATGCTCACCCGAGGGTTCGCCGAACGGGTGATCGCGCCGTCGGCGGGTGGCCAGCCGGGGATGGTGGAGGCCGCCGTCCACTGGTCGGCCATGCTCATCCTCGGCCACCCGGCAGTCTGGGATGGCCTCTTCGCGGCCGTCCAACTGGCCATCGGCCTCGCATTGCTGTCCCGCCGGACGGCCCGGCTCGCGGTCGCGGCATCGGTCGCCTGGTCCCTCGGCGTCTGGGTCTTCGGCGAAGGTACCGGCGGCCTGGCCGGCGGCACGGCGACGTTCCTCACCGGTGCCCCGGGCGCCGTCGTCCTGTGCGGGCTGACCGGGCTGATCGGGCTGGCGGCGTGGCCCCGGCTCGCCCCCGGGGACAGGGCTGCGCTCGCCTCGCGGTCGACCGGGTGGCGGGCTCGCCTCGGCCTGCTCGTCGCCCCCGCCGCCGACGCGCGTCCCGCAACCTGGGTTCCCGCTTTGTGGGCGACGTTGTGGGGGCTGTTTGCCCTGCTGCGTGCCCTGCCGGCCAACGACGCCGCCTCCGCGCTCGCCCGCCAGTTGCGGGCCAGCGTCACGACCGCGCCGGCCTGGCTGGCTCACGCCGAGCGCGCCCTCGCCACCGCGGCCGGCCACGACGGACGGGGACCGGTGATCGCCCTGGCTGCCGTCTGGGTCGTCGGCCGGGCCTTCGGGCAGATCCAGACGGGGATGGGGACCGACTCCAACTCGGGACCGCTCGTGCCCCTGCTCGGCATCGCGCTCGTGGGCTGCACGAGACCAGCGACGACCACCGCCGTGGCGAGCGCGGAGGGCGATCGATCCCCGCGCCGTCTTCCCCGCCGCGAGGCGGCATGACGAGCGTCCTGCCCTTCACGGCCACCGGCATGGCCCCCGGGAGCGGCGACATTTGGCCCGCACCGGGGTCCGGATGGCACCATCGCACGATGGCGGGCGACCGGTCGGACGCAACACCGCGGGCCCCGCTGGCGGACCTCGGCGACGCGCAGCTCGTCGTCGGCGTCGCCCGCTCCGACGATCGAGCGCTGGCCGAGCTCTACCGCCGCCACGGTCGCTTCGTCTACGGCCTTGCCCGGCGGCTCCTCGGCGACGACACCGAGGCCGAGGACGTCACCCAGGAGGTCTTCGTCCACCTGTGGGAGCACCCCGAGCGGTTCGACCCCGGACGGGGCTCGCTGCGCACCTATCTGCTCACCCGGACCCACTCCCGGGCCGTCGACGCGGTCCGCTCACGGGCGGCCCGCGTGCGCAGGGAGGAGCGGGACGCCCGCAGCACCCCGATCGCCACCTCCGACGTCGAGCGCGAGGTCTGGTACCTGGCCGTCGCCGAGCGAACGTCGAAGGCGGTCGCCGCGCTGCCTTCCGCCGAGCGGGCCGCCATCGAGCTGGCCTACTTCGGCGGCCACACCTACCGGGAGGTCGCCGACCTCCTGTCCGAGCCCGAGGGTACGGTGAAGAGCCGCATCCGCAAGGGCCTCCAGCGACTGCGAACGGTGCTGGACAAGGTGGAGGACCACGATGATCGCGGATCCTGAGCACGACCAGGTCGCCCAGCTGCTCGGTGCGTACGCCCTCGACGCCGTCGATCCCGGCGAGCGCCGGCTCGTCGAGCGACACCTGGCGGCGTGTCCTCGGTGCGCGGCCGAAGTGGACGAGCTGCGACAGGTCGCGGCCGACCTGGCCCTCGCGAGCGGTCCGGACAGCGAGCACCCGCCCCCGGCCGTGTGGGACCGGATCGCGGCAAACCTGAGCACCCAGGGCTCCTCTCCCCGACAAGGGACCCCCTCCCAAGGGACCGCCTCGCCGGGGATCGCCACCATCACGGACCTGTCCACCGGGTCCGGACGCCGCCCTGGGTCACGCCGGCGGGACGGTCGCCGGCGGGCGTGGCTCGGCGGGGCCGTCGCCGGCGCGGCGGCAGCGGCCATCGCCGGGCTCGCCGTCGGCCTCGTGCACGCCGAGGGGCAAGTGCACCAGCTCCAGTCGGCCCTTGCCGGCGGCGGATCGCAGGCGGCGGTGCGCGCCGCCCTCGCCAGTCCGGGTCACCGGGTCGTCGATCTGCGAACCGGCGACGGCAACCGTCTGGCCGAGGTCGTCGTGCGACACGACGGGGTCGGCTACGTCGTGCGCTCCACGATGACCAGGCTGCCGGCCACGCAGACGTACCAGCTGTGGGCAAGCATCAACGGCCGGCCGATCTCCTTGGGGTTGCTCGGCCGCCAGCCGGCGTCAGGTGCTGCGTTCAGCCTCGGCACGTCGGCGACCGGCGCCCGGGAGCTCATGGTGACCGTGGAGCCCGCCGGCGGCGTGCCCGCGCCGGACCGGACCCCGATCGCCACCGCCCCGCTCTCGCTCACCTGATTGGCCAGCGCCTGTGCCTGCGCCGCAGCACCACGGGCTGGGGTCAATCGAACGAGCGGATCGGCCGATACCTCGACGGATGACACGCCAACGCGACGGCCGACCCGGCGCCCCAACACGTGTCGGCACCGGGGTCCCACGGCGAGGCGGACGCCCTGCAGGGACCTGGCGAGGCTGGACGGCCGCGCCGAGCCCGGCCGCGGCCGTCGAGAGCGCTCCGCTGGCGCCGGGTACGCCGGTCGGGAGCCGGATCGTCCCCAAGATCCGCTCCTGGTGCGCCCTCGGGGCCCCCATCGAGCTCATGAGCCCGCTCTCGGTGCTGCGGATCCTCTTCCTCGTGGGTGCCGTCATCTGGCCCGTGGCCGGGGATGCCTGGCCGTGGCCGGGGATGCCGATGTGGTTGCTGCTCGGTGCCGGGACGGGAACGGTGGCGTGTTGGGTCGTCCTCCTCTGCGTGCGCTCGATCGGTGCGAGATGGTGCTGGGCTGCGAGCGCCCTGTGGATCGTCGACGTGGCCGCCCTCGAGTGGTCGGGGCACGGGACCGGGCTCGCCCTCGGTGCCGCCACCCTCTACTTGCCCGGCGCGCTCTTCGTCGCCCTCTTCCTCGAGCAACGCGCCGTGCTCGCGTACCTGGTGTGCGCAGCGGGCGTCTCGTGGCTGGCCCTCGAGCCGTCCCAAGGTCCGGGGATGGCCGCCGTCGTCGTGGGGGTTGGCGCCGTGGCGTCCTCGTCGGTATCGGCCGTCACCCTCCTCCTCAACCGGGCGGGCCGCCGCCGGGAGTCGATCGACGCCGACACCGGTCTGCCCAATCCGTTCGGCCTCGCCGAACGCGCTGCTGCCCCGCTGTCGAGCGGCCGGTCGGTCGTCGTGGCGGCCGTCGCTCTGGAGGGCATCGGCGAGGCCCGCGAGGCGATGGGCTACCACGTCGGCACCGAACTGCTGCGCCGAGCCGTCGAAGACATGGGGCAGGTCCTCCCGGTGGACGCCGTCATCGGGCGGGTCGACACCGACGAGGTCATCGTGCTCCGGCCGCTCGAGCAGCGAGGTGACTCCGAAGGCGACCCCAACGCACGGATAGAGGAGCTTCGAGTGGCCGAGGCTGGACGCGCGTTGGCCGACATGCTGCGACGCTCCATCCGCGGTGGTCGGTACCTGATCGGCGGAGTGGAGATCGGCCTCCGGCCCCACGTCGGGCTGGCGAGCGCGCCGCGCGACGGGACCGACGTTCCCGAGCTCATCCGGCGGGCGTCCCTGAGCGCCCGACGGGCGGCGGGCGAAGGCACAGCCGAAGCGTGGTGGGACGGCGACCGCGGTGCCTTGAGGCCGGACGACCTGAGCCTCCTCTCCGAGCTCGGTGGCGCCGGGTCACGGGGAGAGCTGTGGCTCGCCTACCAGCCCCAGGTGGACGCCCGCACCGGCCGGCCAGTCGCCGTGGAGGCGCTGATCAGGTGGCGCCATCCCCGTCTCGGACAGCTGGCACCGGGCCGGTTCGTCCCGTTGGCCGAGCGCACCGGCCTCGTCGATCGACTGACCGAGTGGGTGCTGGGCGAGGCGCTCGACGCGCAGGTCCGGTGGCGCGCCAAGGGCATCGAGCTCGGCGTCTCGGTCAACTTCTCCGCTCGCACCCTCAGCCGGCCGGACCTGCCGGCGTGGGTGATCGGCGAGCTGGCGGTGCGTCGGCTGCCGCCCCGGTGCCTCACGGTCGAGATGACGGAGACGGCGGCGGCCAACCTCTCGCGCGCCGAGCAGGTGCTGGGTCCCCTTCGTGCCGAAGGGGTGCGGGTGTCCATCGACGACTTCGGGACCGGGTACACGTCGCTCGCCGCGCTGCGAACCCTCCCGCTCGACGAGCTCAAGATCGACCTCCAGTTCGTCCAACGGTCCGCCACGTCGCTGGCCGACGAGGCCATCGTGCGGGCGGTGCGCGAGCTCGCTGGCCGACTGGGCCTCGTGACGGTGGCCGAAGGTGTCGAGGAGGACGGCACATGCCGCCGGATGGCCGAGGCCGGGTACGACCTGCTGCAGGGCTACCACCTTTCGATGCCGCTCTCCGAGACCGAGCTGGTCACCCATCTCCTCGGCGCGGCGGCACCCGCCGGCGGCACCTCGCGATGAGCCGCCGGCGGGTGAGCGTCCGCTACGGTCCCGACCGTCGGCAGGCGGGCGATCTGTGGTTGCCCCACGTGGCGACCGGGCCGGTGCCGCTGGTGGTCCTCGTCCACGGGGGCTTCTGGCGGGCGGCGTACACCAAGCGCCTGATGAACCGCCTCGCCGCCGATCTGGTGCGTCGGGGCTGGGCGGCGTGGAACGTGGAGTACCGACGCGTCGGGCGGTTCGGTGGCGGCGGCTCGTGGTCGGCATCGCACGCCGACGTGGCTGCCGCCCTGGCGCACGTCGCCGCCCTCGAGGGGGTCGACCGGGAGCGAGTGGCCGTCTGCGGCCACTCGGCCGGCGCGCAGCTCGCCCTGTGCGCGCTGGCCGGGCCGAAGCCGGCGGCCACCGTGCCTCGAACCGATCCGCAGGGCGTCGATGTCCGCGTCGCAGTGAGCCTCGCCGGCGTGCTCGACCTGGTGGACGCCGCCGACGGCCGGCTCGGCCGGGGTGCCGTCGCGTCCTTCCTGGGCGGGAGCCCCGACGCCGTGCCCAGCCGCTACGCCGACTGCTCTCCGCTGGCGCTGGTCCCCATCGGGATCGATCAGGTGGTCGTCCACGGCGACGACGACTCGGTCGTCCCCCGGGCCATGAGCGAACGCTACGCCAAGGCGGCCGCAGCCGCCGGAGATCGCGTCGTGCTCGAGGTCGCCCCCGGTCACGGCCACCTGGCGATGATCGATCCGCGACGCGAGGCCTGGCGGACCGTCGTCACGTACCTCAGCGACTTCCTCGCCTGATCGGGGCGGCCTCCCCCCCTGCCGGCCGGTTCGCGCCGACGGTTCGCGCCGACGGTTCGCCCGGCCGGTTCACTCCGCTTGGCCGAACTGGCCGATCTCCTCCTTCTCCTTGGCCGAGAGCTCCTTGGGCGCCTCGCCACGAGCTCGCTTCTCGGCCTGCACGTGCTCCCGGATGTCGTCGACCACCTCGGGGTTGGCCAAGGTGGAGGTGTCGCCAACGTCGGTGAAGTTGGAGATCCCGGCGATCACGCGCCGCATGATCTTGCCCGAGCGGGTCTTGGGCATGTCGGCCACGATCCACACGTTCTTCGGGATCGCCACCTTCCCGATCTCGGTCGCGATCACGTCGGACACGGATTTCTTGATGTCGTCACTCGCCACGAACCCTGGCTTCAGCGCCACGTACATCTCGACGGCCCGCCCGCGCAGCTCGTCGACCACGGGGACGGCGGCGGCCTCGGCCACCCCGTCGGCGAGCACGGCCGCCGACTCGAGCTCCTTGGTCCCGAGCCGGTGCCCCGCCACGTTGATCACGTCGTCGACCCGCCCCAGGATCCGGAAGTAGCCGTCGGCCGCCTGCATGGCCCCGTCATTGGCGAAGTACGGCCAGTCGCGCCAGTCCCGGCTCTCGGGGTTCTTGCAGTACTTGCGGTAATAGGTGTCCACGAAGCGGTCGGGGTCCCCCCAGATGGTCTCGAAGATGCCCGGCCACGGGTTGCGGATGCAGATGTTGCCGGCCTTCCCACTGCCGGCCGGGACCTCGTTGCCGTCCTCGTCGTAGATGACGGGAAAGATGCCGAGCACCGCCGGCCCGCAGCTCCCCGGTTTCATCGGCTGGAGCGCGGGGAGCGTGCTGCCGAGGAAGCCGCCGTTCTCGGTCTGCCACCACGTGTCGACGATGGCGGCTTCGCCCTTCCCGACGACGTCGTGGTACCAGCGCCACACCTCGGGCTCGATCGGCTCGCCCACCGTGGTCATGTGCTTGAAGTGATAGTCGTACTTCTTCGGCTCGTCCGGGCCCAGCTTGCGCAGCATGCGGATCGTGGTGGGGGCGGTGTGGAAGATGTTCACCCCGAGCCGCTCGGCGATCCGCCACGGGCGCCCGGCGTCCGGGTAGGTGGGGACGCCCTCGTAGAGCACGCTCGTCGTCCCGAGCGAGAGCGGCCCGTAGACGATGTACGAGTGCCCGGTGATCCAGCCGATGTCGGCGGCGCACCAGTACGTGTCCTCGGGGTGGATGTCCTGGTAGTACTTCGAGGTCCCGGTGACGTAGGCCAGGTACCCGCCCGTCGAGTGCTGGCACCCCTTCGGTCGGCCGGTCGTCCCGCTCGAGTACATGATGAACAGGGGGGCCTCGGCAGGCATCGACACCGGCTCCACCAGCGCATCCTGGTACCCGGCGATGATCTCGTCGACGAAGAAGTCACGGCCCGTGACCATCGGGCTCTTGGAGGCGTACTCGCCGGGGTGCCGTCGGAAGACGAGAACCTTCTCCACCGTCGCGCCCTCCTCCGCCGCCCGTGCCACCGCCTCGTCGGCCTTGACCTTGTGGTCGACCAGGTCGCCGTTGCGGTAGTAGCCGTCGATGGTGACGAGGACCCTGCTCTGTGAGTCGGCGATGCGCCCGCCGCACGCCGCGCCCGAGAACCCGCCGAACACCTGGGAGTGGATGGCCCCGAGGCGCGCGCAGGCGAGCATCGCCACCGGCAGGTCGGGGACCATCGGAAGGTGGAAGGTGACACGGTCGCCGGTCTGGACCCCACAGAAACCACGCAGCAGGGCGGCGAACTCGTTGATCCGCCGGTAGAGCTCCTGGTAGGTGACGGAGACGGTCGCCTCGCGCTCGAGCTCGGGGACCCAGATGAGCGCCGCCTTGTTCGGGTCACGCGCCAAGTGACGGTCGACGCAGTTGTAGCTGGCATTCAGCCGGCCACCGACGAACCACTTCCAGAACGGAGGGTTCGA
>DAHUZJ010000108.1 GCA_027306585.1 Acidimicrobiaceae bacterium
CCGGCGCCTGGGCCGGCGCCTGGGCCGGTGGCGGCGGTGCCTGGGCCGCCGGAGCGGCGCGGCGAGCGTCGATCTCGCGCAGCACGTCCTCACGCGTGATGCGCCCCCCGATCCCCGTGCCGGTGATCTCCGCCGGCGAGATGCCGCTCTCGTCGAGCAGACGTCGCACGACCGGCGAGAGCAGCAGAGCCTCGCGTCCGCCCGACGGCGCGGGCGCAGGCGAAGCCGCCACAGCCGCGGCGGACGCCGCCGGGCCGGCCGACCCTGCCCCCTGGTCCGCCAGGTACCCCTGGGGCGGCGGTGGTGGCCCGCCGTCCGCGGCTGGGGTGCCGGCGGCGGGCGCTACCGCCGGGGCACCGGGCGGCGGCGTCTCGGGAGCGGCCTGCTGGTCCTGGGCCGGCGCGGCGACCGGCGTCGCGACGTCGGCCGCCGTCGAGGGGACCGCCGGGGCGGCTGCCTCCGCCGCCGGGGCGGCCGGCGAGGCGGGCGCTGCCTCACCGTCGCCGATGACCGCGAGGCGGGCACCCACTTCCACGGTCTCACCCTCGGGTACCAGGATCTCCGACAGGACGCCGCTCGCCGGCGACGGGACCTCCGAGTCGACCTTGTCGGTGGAGACCTCGAAGAGCGGCTCGTCGCGCGCCACCTGGTCGCCCACCGCCTTCATCCAGCGCGTGATCGTGCCCTCGGTGACCGTCTCGCCGAGCTGCGGCATGGTGACGTCAGCCAATGTGGAGTCCCCTTCCGGTCAACGCCAGCACCGTCTCGCCGAAGGTCTCCGACAGCGACGGATGCGGCTGGATGAATTGCGCGACTTCGTAGGGCGTGGCCTCCCAGTTGACGGCGAGGTACCCGGCGCCCAGCTGCTCGGTGACCCACGGTCCCGCCATGTGGACCCCGAGGATCCGCCCGGCGGAGCCGTCGGGGCGCTGCTCCGCCACCACCTTCACCAGGCCTTCCGTGTCCCCGATGATGCGTGCCCGGCTGTTGCCACCGAACGGGTCCTTCTTGACGAGGACGGGGATGCCCCGAGCGACCGCCTGCGCCTCGGTCAGGCCGGCGAACGCGACCTCCGGGTGGCAGTAGATCGCCCACGGGACCCGCTCGTAGTCGACGGGGACCATCTGCTCGCCCATGATGCCCTTGACGACGAGGATGCCCTCGGCGAACGCCACGTGGGCGAGCTGCGGCGTCCCGGCCGCCACGTCCCCGACCGCCCACACGTGCTGCTCGTGCGTCTGCATGAGGTGGTTCACGATGACGAAGCCCCGCTCGTCGAGCTGGGCGGTGGCACCCTCCGAGAGGAGGCCCTCGGTGCGGGGCCGGCGCCCCACGGAGACGACGATGGTCGCTACCTCGAGCTCCCGGCCGTCCCCGAGCTGCACCACGGTGGCCGAGCCGTCCTCCTTGGGGACGTGGCCCTTCACCTGCGCGCCGGTGACCACCTCGATGCCGCGCCGGCGGAAGGAGCGCGCCACCACCGCCGCGACCTCTTCCTCGCAGCCGGCGAGGATGGAGTCGAGCGCTTCCACGACGGTGACCTTCGAGCCCAGGTCGGACAGCAAGGACGCGAATTCACAGCCGATCGCGCCGCCGCCGATGACCGCCACCGAGGGCGGGACGTGCTCGAGGTCGAGGAACTCGTCGGACGTGAGGACGAAGCGCCCGTCCACGTCCAGCCCGGGAAGCGTCCGCGGCACCGAACCGGCGGCGAGCACGATGTGGTGGCCGGTCACCTCGGTACCGGCGTCCGGCCCGTCGACCACACGGACACGCCGGCCGGCGAGGAGGGTCCCGGTCCCTTGCAGCACCGTCACCTTCCGGCCCCTCAGGAGCCCGCTCAGCCCCCGGAAGAGCTGGTCGACCACGGCTACCTTCCGACGCTGATTGACGCCGAAGTCGACGATCGGGTCCGCCCCGCCCGGGGAGGTGATGCCGAACTCGGCCGCGCCCTTGACCGTGCGGTGGACGGCCGCCGTCTCGAGGAACTCCTTGGCCGGAACGCACCCGCGGTGCAAGCACGTGCCGCCGACCTTTGTCCGCTCGACGATGGCGATGTTGAGCCCGGCCGAAGCGCCGTACAGGGCGGTGGCGTAGCCGCCCGGCCCGCCACCGATGATGACGACGTCGAAGTTGTTGTCACCGGTCGTCATCAGGTACGCCTCCTCGTCCGCTGCCGTCTCAACCTCCCGCTCGGCTCCCGTGGTGCTCTCCCTTGCGCGCGTCCGGGTCCAGCGGGAGCTTACCGGCGTTGCCGGCACCCCTCACTGCGGCGGGGTGGCTCGGCAACGCGGCCGCCGCCCTACTTCGGCTGCATCCGGATGCCGCCGTCGAGGCGGATGACTTCACCGTTCAGGTAGGTGTTGCGAGCGATGTCGACCACCAGCCGGCCGTACTGCGCCGGGTCGCCCAGCCGCTTGGGGAACAGCACGGACTTGCCGAGCGCTTCGCGCTGCTCCTCGGGGAGCATGGCGAGGAGCGGGGTGTCGAACAGGCCGGGCGCGATCGCCAGCACCCGGATGCCGACCACCGACAGGTCTCTGGCCGCCGGCAGCGTCATGGCGACGACGGCGCCCTTGGACGCCGAGTAGGCGAGCTGCCCGATCTGGCCGTCGAACGCGGCCACCGACGCCGTGTTCACGATCACTCCCCGTTCACCGTCGGCGAGAGGCTCGGTCCGGGCGATGGCCGAGGCGGCCCTCGTCATCACGTTGAAGGTGCCGATGACGTTGAGCCGCTGGATGAACTCGAAGGCGCCCAGGTCGTGGGGCACGCCGTCGCGGTTGATCACCCGGCCGATCCAGCCGGTGCCGGCGCAGTTGACGGCCATCCGCAGATTGCCCCCGGCGGAGGCCTGGTCGACGGCCAGCTGGCAGTCGTCGGCCACAGTGACGTCGCCGGCCACGTAGTCGCCGGCGACCTCTTCCGCCACCGCCTTGGCGCCCTCTTCGTTCTTGTCGAAGACGGTCACCCGGGCCCCCTCGGCGGCGAGTGCCCGGGCGGTGGCCGCCCCCAGCCCCGACGCCCCCCCGGTGACGATCGCCGACGTGCCGTGCAGTTCCATGCTCCGATGGTACGGTCACCGTCCCCGCTCGGGCCAATGGCCGTCCCGGCCACCGTCAGGAGGAACCGGACGTGCCCGTCCCCGTGGCTGCGGCCGTCGTGGCCAGGCCGTCGACGACCTCGTTCCAGTGGTCACCGGCGTGGCCCTTCACCCACTCGAACCGCACCGGGACCGACGGGTCGAGCGCCAGCTCGAGGAGCGGTTCCCACAGGTCCCGGTTCGCCACCGGCTTGCCCTGGGAGTTGCGCCATCCTCGCCGCTGCCAGCCGGCCCACCACCGGTCACGGAAGCAGTTCACCACGTAGGTCGAGTCGCTCCGGACCAGCACTGTGCCGGGGGCGCCGGGGACCAGCGAGCGCAGCGCCTCGAGCGCCGCGGTGATCTCCATCCGCTGGTTGGTCGTCGCCGGGTCGGCGCCGCTGGCATAGCGACCGCCGGGCACGGCCCACGCCCAGCCCCCCCGGCCGGGGTTCCCGAGGCAGGCCCCATCGGTGTAGACGACGGTCGAGGAAGCCGCACGGTCCGCCGGGCTCACCGGGGGCCCCAGCCGGGCAGGCCGGGGCCACGACGCGCCGTCCGGGGTGCAGTGGGACGGGGAGGGGTCTGTCCTCGCACCTCGGGAACGGTACCGTGGAACCGTGCTCTTCGACGGAATCTCCCACCAGGTCCCCGACATCGACCCGCAGGAGACGACGGAGTGGCTCGACTCCTTCGACGCCGTGGTGGGGACCCACGGCCGAGGCCGGGCCCGGTTCCTCCTCATGAAGCTCCTCGAGCGGGCCCGTGCCCAGCAGGTCGGGTTCCCGGCCACCGTGTCCACCCCGTACGTCAACACCGTCGCCGCCGACGAGGAGCCCTGGTTCCCCGGCGACGAGTACCTGGAGCGGCGGATCCGGGCCTACATCCGCTGGAACGCCGCCGTCATGGTGGTGCGGGCCAACATGCGCACCGACGCCATCGGGGGCCATCTGTCCACCTATGCCAGCTCCGCCTCCCTCTACGAAGTGGGCTTCAACCACTTCTTCCGGGGCAAGGACGACGGCGGCGCCGGCGACCAGGTCTTCGTCCAGGGGCACGCCTCGCCCGGGATGTACGCCCGGGCCTTCGTCGAGGGGCGGTTCGACGAGGCCGACCTCGACAATTTCCGCCACGAGGTGGGCGGGGGCCTCCCGAGCTACCCGCACCCCCGTTCGCTCCCCGAATTCTGGGAGTTCCCGACCGTGTCGATGGGCCTCGGCCCGATCAACGCCATCTACCAGGCCCACGTGAACCGCTACCTGCACCACCGCCAGCTGGTGGACACCTCCAACAGCAGGGTGTGGTGCTTCGTGGGCGACGGCGAGATGGACGAGCCGGAGTCGATCGGGGCGCTCGGGGTCGCCGGGCGCGAGCACCTCGACAACCTGATCTTCGTGGCCAACTGCAACCTCCAGCGCCTCGACGGACCGGTGCGGGGGAACGGGAAGATCATCCAGGAGCTCGAAGCGCTCTTCCGGGGCGCCGGATGGAACGTCATCAAGGTCATCTGGGGCTCGAAATGGGACGAGCTGCTGGCCCGCGACGTCGACGGCGTCCTCTTGGAGAAGATGAACTCGACCGTCCACGGCGAGGTCCAGAAGTACGCCGTCGAGTCCGCGGCCTACATCCGCGAGCACTTCTTCGGTCCCGACCCCCGGCTGCGCAAGATGGTCGAGCACCTCTCGGACGACGACCTGCGCACCCTGCCGCGCGGCGGCCACGACTACCGCAAGCTCTACGCCGCCTACAAGCTGGCGACCGAGCAGCGGGGGGCACCCACCGTCATCCTCGCCAAGACGATCAAGGGCTGGACGCTGGGCCCCCAGATCGAGGCACGCAACGCCACCCACCAGATCAAGAAGATGACCCGCGACCAGCTGCGGGCGCTGCGGGACCGGCTGTACCTGTCCGACGAGATCCCCGACGAGGCGCTGGCGGCCGACGCCCCGCCCTACTACCGGCCGCCGGAGGGCTCCGAGGCGCACGACTACCTGATGGCCAGGCGCAAGGTGCTCGCCGGCGCCGTGCCCCACCGGGTGGTACGCCCGGCCAAGGTCGTCCTGCCGGACCCCAAGGCGTTCGCCGATCTCATGGTGGGATCGGGCAACCAGGCGGCGTCGACGACCATGGCGTTCGCCCGCCTGCTGCGCAACCTCGTGCGCGACCCCGGGTTCGGCCACCTCGTCGCCCCGATCGTCTCCGACGAGGCGCGCACCTTCGGCCTGGAGCCGATCATCGCCGAGTCCAAGATCTACGCCCCCGAGGGCCAGCGCTACATCCCGGTCGACGCCGACCTCCCCCTCAAGTACGCCGAGAGCGAGTCCGGCCAGCTGCTCCAGGAGGGCATCACCGAAGCCGGGGCGGCGGCGGCCTTCACCGCCCTGGCCACCAGCTACGCGACGTGGGCGCGGCCCATGCTGCCGGTCTTCCTCTTCTACTCGATGTTCGGCTTCCAGCGGGTGGGCGACCTGCTGTGGGCGCTCGGGGACATGCGCGGCCGGGGCATCCTCGCCGGCTGCACCGCCGGGCGGACGACCCTCCTCGGCGAGGGCCTGCAGCACGACGACGGCCACTCGCCGCTCCTGGCGTCGACCAACCCGGCCGCCGCCATCTACGACCCCGCGTTCGCCTACGAGGTGGCGATCGTCGTCGAGGACGCCATCCGGCGGATGCTCGGCGACGATCCCGAGGACCGGTTCTGGTACATCACGCTGTACAACGAGACCTACGCGATGCCGGGCCTGCCTGAGGGACCGGCGGGCGACGCGGTGCGGGACGGCATCATCCGCGGCATCTACCGCTATGCCGAGCCGGCCGCCGTGGAGGGGCGCGGCGACGGGGGCAGGCCGCGAGGCCAGGCGAGCATCTGCTTCTCCGGGCCCATGTGGCGCATCGCCCTCGAGGCGCGCCGGATGCTCGCCGAGGAGTGGGGGATCGCCGCCGACGCCTGGTCCACCACCTCGTGGGCGGCGCTGCGGACCGACGCCATCGAGGCCGAGCGCTGGAACCGCCTCCACCCCACCGAGGAGCGACGCACGCCGTTCGTGAGCGAGGTCCTCGGCGCCAGTGCGGACCCGGTGGTCGCGGTGACCGACTACATGCGGGCCGTCCCCGACCAGGTCGCCCGGTGGGTGCACCGGCCCTTCACCTCGCTCGGGACCGACGGCTTCGGGCGGTCCGACGCCCGCGAGGCGCTGCGGCGGTACTTCGAGGTCGACGCCCCCCACGTGGTCATCGCCGTGCTCTCGGCGCTGTGCGACCAGGGCGTGGTGCGGGCCGACGAGGTGGCCGAGGCCATCGGGCGCTACGGCATCGACGCCGACGCCGCCGCACCCTTCCTGGCCTGAAGCGCCGCGACAGCGCGGCGGGCCGGCAGCGCGGCCGGGTCAGGAAGTAGCGGCGCCGTCCGCCGTTCGGGCGTACGTGTCCAGCCGGGACAGCTCGTCGGCGTAGATCCGCTGGAGCGCCCTCGGGGCGAAGAGACGCTCGAAGAAGCCACCGACCCCGGACGCCCCCTTCCACTCGGTGTCGATCTGCACCCGGCACCGCTCGCCGTCCGGGTCGACCGTGAACGTCGTCACCAGGCTGGAGCTGGTGTCCGACTCGGTCAGGACCCTGCCGGGCTCCGGCTCGGCGACCTCCATCCGGTAGTGCCTGGACCGGCCGCCCGCAGTGACCCGGAAGCGCACGACCGTCCCGGCGCCCACCCCGCCGGACTCGACGGCGAAGTCGTCGAACGCCGGTGGCAGGAACTTGGGGTGGTGGTCCCGCATGTCGGCGAGGCACCGGTAGACGGTGGCGGCGGGGGCGTCGACGGCGCGCTGTGCCGTCGCGTGGACCGTCCGCTGTTGCGCCATGCCACCGAAGCTACCCGCCCCCGGCACCGCTCACTCGCCGGCGGGTCTCCCGAAGGACCCGAAGGGGAGGTACCCGGCGCGCCGTTCACCATTGGAAGAACCCCCGGCCCGCTTTCCGGCCGAGCTCACCGGCGGCCACCTTCCGGCGCAGCAGGGCCGGCGGCGTGAAGCGGTCGCCCAGGGTGGCCGCCAAGTGCTCGGCGATGGCCAGCCGCACGTCCAGGCCCACGAGATCGGTGAGCCGGAGCGGGCCCATGGGGAAGCGATAGCCGAGGACCATCCCGCGGTCGATGTCCTCGGCCGACGCGACCCCCTCCTCGAGCATCCGGATGGCCTCCAGGCCGACCGCCACCCCGAGCCGGCTCGTGGCGAACCCGGGCGAGTCACGGACCACGATCTCCTCCTTGCCGAGGGCGCGCACCCAGGCTCGGGCCACCGCCACGGTCCGGTCGGTGGTCGCCGTCGTGGTCACGAGCTCCACGAGCGCCGAGCGGGGCACCGGGTTGAAGAAGTGCATCCCCAGGAAGCGGCCGGCGTCGGCGAGCACCTCGGCCATGGCGGTCACGGGCAACGAGCTCGTGTTGGTGGCGACGAGCGCCTCGGCCGGGACGGCGCCCTCGACCCGCCGGAGGACGGCTCGCTTGAGCTCCAGGTCCTCGGGCACGGCCTCGATCGCCAGGGCCACCGCCAGCTCGGGGATGCCGGTGACGACGTGCAGGCGCTCGACCGCCGCCGGTGCCCCCGCCCGCGTCAGCCGGTCCTCGACGCGGGCACGGGCGTCGGCGGCCGCCCGCTCGTCGACCTCGGCCAGGTGCACCTCGGCGCCCGCTTGTGCGAGGGACTGGGCGATGCCCGCCCCCATCGTGCCGCCGCCCACGACGAGCACGGCGCCGGCGGGTCGCGAGCCACCGCCCGTCCCCGTCCCCGTCCCCGTCGATGACCCGTCCGTGGCGTGGTCCATGGCCGCTCCTCGCTCGTCGCCCGTCATCCGCCCCGGCCAGGCCTGCGGCGGCCCGTCCGGGCACCTGGACACCCCCGGTCTAACCTTCCCTCCCGGCGTGCGCACGTCCGCCCCTGTCCGGTTGACGGGCGGGCGCGCCCGCCGGCGACGAGGGCCGACGACCAAGGAACACGACAGAGGAGGCCAGAACCACATGCGCGACGCGGTGATCTGCGAGCCGGTCCGGACCGCGGTTGGCGTCTACGGCGGGGCCTTCCGGGACGTGCCCGCCGCCGACCTGGCGGCGACGGTCGTGCGGGCGCTGGTCGAGCGCACGGGGATCCCCGCGGAGCGCGTCGACGACGTGGTCTTCGGCCAGGGCTACGCCAACGGCGAGGCCCCCGCCATCGGCCGGGTCGCCGCCCTCGACGCCGGCCTGCCGGTCACCGTGGGCGGCATCCAGATCGACCGCCGTTGCGGGTCCGGGCTCCAGGCGGTGATCCACGCCGCCATGCAGGTCCAGACCGGCGCGGGCGACCTGGTCGTCGCCGGCGGCGCCGAGAGCATGAGCCAGGTCGAGTACTACAGCCTGGCCACCCGCTGGGGGGCACGGGCCGGCAACAGCGAGCTGTTCGACCGGCTGGCCCGCGGCCGGGTCGTCCAGGGTGGGCGGGACCACCCCATCGAGGGCGGGATGATCGAGACGGCCGAGAACCTGCGGCGCGAGTTCGCCATCCCACGCCAGGAGCAGGACGAGCTGGCCCTGCGGTCGCACCAGCGGGCGGTGGCGGCCCAGGAGTCCGGGGTGTTCGCAGAAGAGATCGTCCCGGTCACGGTGCGCGCCCGGAAGGGCGAGACCGTCGTGGACACCGACGAGCACCCCCGGCCGGACACCACTCTCGAGCAGCTGGCGGCCCTGCGCCCGGTCCGGGCACGTCAGGACCCCGAGGCGACCGTCACGGCCGGGAACGCCAGCGGGCAGAACGACGGGGCCGCCGCCTGCCTCGTCACCCACCCCGACCTCGCCCGGGAGCTGGGATTGCGGCCCTTGGCCCGCCTGCGCTCGTGGGCGGTCGCCGGCGTCGATCCCGAGCGCATGGGGTTCGGCCCCGTGCCCGCCACCGCCAAGGCTCTCGAGCGAGCCGACCTGTCCCTGGCCGACATGGACCTGATCGAGCTCAATGAGGCGTTCGCCGCCCAGGTGCTCGCCTGCACCCGGGCCTGGGGTCTCGGCGAGAAGGACCTCGACCGGCTGAACGTGCACGGATCGGGGATCTCCCTGGGGCACCCGATCGGGGCGACCGGGGTGCGGATCCTCGCCACCTTGCTGCGGGAGATGGACCGGCGGGGTGCCAGCCTGGGGCTCGAGACGATGTGCATCGGCGGCGGGCAGGGCATCGCCGCCGTCTTCGAACGGGTCGACTGACCGCCCCGCCGCCCGTGCGGCGCAGACCCCTGCCCGCCAGCCCCGCGACCATCCCGGCCGGCGACACGCCGTCGCGTCAGTCGCCGGCGGCCTCCCCTATGGTGTGGCGGGCGATGATCAGCTGCTGGATCTGGCTGGTGCCCTCGTAGATCCGGAACAGCCGGGCGTCGCGGAAGAAGCGCTCGGCGGCGACCCCCCGCATGTACCCGGCGCCGCCGTGCACCTGCACCGCCCGGTCGGCGACCCGGCCCACCATCTCGCTGCAGAAGTACTTCGCCACCGAGGGAGCCACCCGCCGATCGGTGCCGTCGTCGAAGGCGGTGGCGGACTGCAGCACCACGGCCCGGCCGGCCTGGTAGTCGGTGACGGAGTCGGCGACGAGCGCTTGCACCAGCTGGAACGCCCCGATGGGGTGCCCGGACTGGCGGCGGGTCCGGGCGTACTCGACGGACTCGTCGACGAGGCGGCCGGCCATCCCCACGCACAGGGCGGCGATGTGGATGCGCCCGTGGGCGAGGCACCGCATGGCGGTGGACCAGCCCCGGCCGACCCCGTCGTCCCCGCCCACCACGGCGTCGTGCGGCACCCGCACGCCGTCGAGATGGAGGTCCGCCGTCCAGGCGCCGAACTGTCCCATCTTGTGGTCGCGCGGGCCCACCGTGACCCCGGGAGCGTCTCGGGGGACGAGGAACGTCGAGATCCCCCGGCTGCCCCGGGCATCGGGGTCCGTCCGGGCGAAGACCATGAACACGTCGGCCACCGGCGCGTTGGTGATGTAGCGCTTGGTGCCGTCGAGCACCCAGTCGTCGCCGTCGCGCCGGCCGGCGGTGGCCAGGCCCGACGGGTCGGAGCCGGCATCGGGCTCGGTCAGGGCGAAGGAGGCGACCACCTCCCCGGCGGCGATCCGGGGCAGCCAGTGGGCCCGCTGGTCGTCGGTGCCGCCCTCCAGGAGGACGTGGCCGGCGATGCCGTTGTTGGTGCCGAACATCGACCGGAGGGCCGGCGTGGTGTAGCCCAGCTCGAAGACGAGCCGGCACTCCTCGTGCATCGTGAGGCCCAGGCCGCCGAAGCCCTCGGGGATGGCGAACCCGAACAGCCCCATCGCCTTGCAGGCCTCCCGGATCTGGTCGGGGATGGCGTCCTCGCGGTCGATCTGCTCCTCCAAGGGCACCACCCGGCGACGGACGAAGTCGTGCACCGCCGAGCGGACCTGTTCGAAGTCCTCCGTCTCCACACCGCCCTCCTCTCCCCGCGCCGGTCCGGTCGTCTCCTCCTCGGAGGTGCGACCAGTCTCCCGCGAGCTCCACCCGCGCCACACGCCCAGAGCCCACCCCGACGGCGCCCGCCCAGGCCGGCACCGGCACGTCGGCTTCGCCTTCGTGCGCCCAGGTCGCCGCACCCGAGAGCGACGACGAGCGGAGGACCGGCCGCGCGTCAGCCTCTTTGCTACGGTAATTGTTAGCCAATGCACTCTTCGTCCTCCACCGGCGTCGCCGCTCCTTCCGAGCGTGACGAGATCGTCGACGCCGTGCTGCACGCCAGCCGGGTGCTGGTGGCCCTTGCCGCCCGCTCGCTGGCGGACGTCGGCGAGGAGGTGACCCTCACCCAGTACCGGTCGCTGGTCGTCCTGGCGTCTCGGGGCCCCCAGGGCGTGGCCGCCCTGGCCCAGGCGCTGGGCGTCACCCCGCCGACCGCGTCTCGGATGTGCGACCGCCTGGTCCGCAAGGGCCTGGTTCGCCGCCGCACCGATCGCAACGACCGCCGGCAAGTCCGCGTCGCCCTCACGCCCGCCGGCCGCGAGCTGGTCGACACGGTCACCGAGCGCCGGCGGTTGGAGATCACCGAACTGGTGGCGTCGATCGATCCAGCGGCGCGGGGCGTGCTCGCCTCGGGGCTCCGCCAGCTGTCGGAGGCGGCGGGCGAAGTGCCCGATCAGGACTGGGCCAGTGGGTGGGACGTGTGAGCGACGGCAGCGCCGCCCCCCCGCCCCCGGCTCCACAGGCCCTGCTGCGCGGCCGAGCCGGCCTGCGCCAGCTCGCCAGTTGGGCCGGTACGCACATCAACCGGATGTCGTACCTGAACCGGTGGCTCATCCTGGCGTCGATCATCGGAGCGGTGGCCGGCGTCGGGGCCATCGTCTTCTACGAAGCCCTCCGCGTGGCCACCCACTTCTTCCTGGCGTTCCTGGCCGGCTACCACGTGCCGACGCCCGCCGGGGAGGGCTACGCCGCCGGGTCTGCCGGGTACTCCCGACCCTGGGCGATCCCGCTCGTCGTGGTCCTCGGTGCCCTCGGGGCCGGGTTCCTCGTGTTCACCTGGGCACCCGAGGCCGAGGGCCACGGCACGGACGCAGCCATCGACGCCGTCCACTTCAACCCCCGGGGGATCCGCCTGCGGGCGGTGGCCGTCAAGATCGTCGCTTCGGCCCTCACGATCGGCGCCGGCGGATCAGGAGGGCGGGAGGGGCCGACGGCCCAGATCAGCGCCGGCTTCGGCTCGCTTCTCGCCCGCGTGCTGGACCTCTCGCCCGAGGACGGCCGGATCGCGGTGTCCGTCGGCATCGGGTCGGGGATCGGGGCCATCTTCAGCGCCCCGCTCGGGGGCGCCGTCCTGGCGGCGGACGTCGTCTACCGGGAGGACTTCGAGTACGCCGCGCTGGTCCCGGGGCTCTTCGCGTCGATCATCGCCTACGCCATCTTCGGCGCCGTCTTCGGCTACCACCCGCTGTTCGCCACGCCCGGCTACCACTTCGACCAGCCCGTCCAGCTGCTGTGGTTCGGCGTCATCGGCCTGCTCGCCGGCGGCATCGGCCTGCTGTACTCCAAGAGCTTCTACGGCGTGGTGCGGCTCTCCCACCGCCTGCCGTTCTCGCGCAAGCTCCGCCCAGCCGTCGGGGCCCTGCTCGTGGGCCTCATCGCCCTCGCCCTGCCGCAAGTCCTCGGCACCGGCTACGGCTGGGTCCAGAAGGCGCTCTCCGACCAGCTCCTCCACACGTCCGTCTGGATCATCCTCCTGCTTCCCCTCGTCCGGATCGCGGCCACCGCCTTCTCGATCGGGACCGGCGGCTCCGGCGGGGTGTTCGGCCCGGGCATGGTCATCGGCGCGTTCACCGGCCTGGCCGTGTGGCGGGTCCTCGAGCCGATCGCCTCCGGGGTCGGCCACGACCCGGCGCCGTACGTCGTGGTCGGGATGATGGCGGTGTTCGGCGGCATCTCCCGGGCACCCCTGGCCGTGATGGTGATGGTCGCCGAGATGACGGGGGGCATCGAGATCATCGCGCCCGCCATGGTGGCCGTCGCCCTCGCCACGTTCATCGTGGGGAGGGCGGACGACGGCATCTACCGGTCGCAGCTGCGCTCCCGGGCCGACTCGGAGGCCAGCCGCATCCAGTTCGGCATGCCCCTGCTCGGCCAGCTCCACGTGGAGAGCGTCGTCATGCCACCGCGGGTCGTCGTCGACGAGGGGCTCACGGCCCGCGCCGCGCTCGACGCCCTGCGCTCCGCGGGCGTACCCGGGGCACCCGTGGTCGACGGCGACGGGCTCTACCTGGGCTCGGTCGACGCCGCACGGCTCGCCGCCACCGTCGAGGGCGACGGCGGCGCCCCGGCTACGAGCGTGCTCGACGAGACGACCACCACGGTGCCGGCATCGACCCGGCTCGACACCGCCCTGGAGGCGCTCCTGCAGGCCGGGGGGCGATGGGTCACGGTGACCGGCGCCAGCCGGAAGGTCGTGGGGATCCTCGGCATGAGCGACGTCGTGCGGGGCTACCGCCAGGCCCTGCTGCACAGCGCCCGGCAGATCTCGCGCGTGGCCGAGGGCGCCGTCACCGTCGAGGAGCGGGTGGGCATGGACTCGCCGATCGCCGGCGAGCAGCTCAGCACGGTCGCCCTCCCGCCCGGCACGATCGTGATCTCCGTCCAGCGTGGCGAGCAGCTGGCGTTCGTCAGCGGATCGACCGTCTTCGAGGTGGGCGACGTGGTGAGCGCCCTGAGCAACCCCACCACCGAAGAGGCCCTGCGCCGCATGGTCCGGGGCACCGACGAGCCGCCGCCGCCGGTGGTCGAGCGCGGCAGCCAGATGGTCTGACCCCGCCAGGCTACGGTCGCACGGTGGACACCTCCGAGGTGGTCGAGCGCCGGGTCGCCCGGGTCGTGGTCCTCGACGAGCAAGGGGCCGTGCTCCTCCTCTCGGCCCGGATCCCCCGCCGCCCTGACGGTCCCGACGTCTGGTTCACCCCCGGCGGTGGCGTCGAGGAGGGCGAGACCCTGGCCGAGGCCGCTCACCGCGAAGTCCTCGAGGAGACGGGCGGACGGCTCGGCGACCTCGGCGAGCCGGTGTGGGAGCACCACCGCGAGTTCCGGTTCGAGGGGCGCCAGTTCGTCCAGGACGAGTGGTACTTCGTGGTGCGGACCACGCGCTACGAGGTCCGCCCGACCGCGCTCACCGAATTCGAGGCGGCCACCACCACCGGGTGGCGCTGGTGGCAGCTCGAGGACCTCGCCACGACGAGCGCCCGCGTGGTCCCCGAGGGCCTGGCGGCCCTGGTCGAAGGCTGGCTGGCCGGCTGAGGCGGGCCAGGCGCCGGGCACCGCCGGCGGTGCCCCGTACACTCGGCCCATGGCCCCACGCCGATCCGCGAAGCCCGCCCCGTCCCTCCGCCTGACGGGTGACACCGAGGCCGACGGCTTGCTCTCGGCCAGCTCCCTCGCCTTGCTCATCGGCATGGTGCTCGACCAGCAGGTGCCGCTCGAGCGGGCCTTCGCCGCACCTGCCGAGCTCGCTCGTCGCCTCGGACGGGACCTCGAGGCGGGCGACCTCGCCACTGCGGAGCCCGACGCCCTGGCGGCGATCTTCTCCCGCCCCCCGGCACTGCACCGCTATCCCCGCTCGATGGCCGGGCGCGTCCAGGCCCTGTGCCGGGTCGTGGCCGAGGACTACCGCGGTGATCCCGCCCGCGTCTGGACCGACGCCGGCGACGGCTCCGACCTGCTCGCGCGGGTGCGTGCCCTGCCCGGGTTCGGCGACCAGAAGGCACGCATCTTCGTCGCCCTGCTGGGCAAGCAGCTCGGGGTGCGGCCACCGGGATGGGAGGCAGCCTCCGCGCCCTTCGGAGAGCCGGGCAGCTACCGCTCGGTGGCCGACATCGTCGACGAGGCCAGCCTCGAGCGGGTCCGCGCCACGAAGCAGGCAGCCAAGGCCGCGGCCACGGTGGACGGCGCCACCTCCCGCCGGTGACGGGGCGTCCGCCAGGCCCGGCACCGGCCGGGCCTCTGGGTAGCCGGTGCCTGTACCTGTGCACCGCGGACCGGCCCGACCTCGGGCAGTTCGTCGCCGCCTGTGTCCGCGGCGGCGTCGACATCGTCCAGCTCCGCGACAAGGAGCTCGACGAGGCCGGACAGGTCCGGCGGGCCCGCATCCTCCAGCGGGTCTGCTCCGACCTGGGGGTGCCGTTCGTCCTCAACGACCGGCCGGACCTCGCCGTCGAGGCCGGCGCCGACGGCGTCCACGTGGGACAGGACGACGTCCCGGCCGCCGAGGCGCGCCGGACGGTCGGGACGGCGGCCATCCTCGGCCTGTCGACCCACTCCCCCGACGACCTCGCCGGCGCTGCGGGCGCACCGGTCGACTACCTGTCGGCCGGTCCGGTCGTGCCGACGCCCACGAAGCCGGGCCGCCCGGGCACCGGCGCGGCCTACGCGGGCCTGGCGACCCGCCGATCCTCGGTGCCGGTCTTCGTGACCGGCGGGGTGACGCCCACCACCGTGCCGGGCCTCGTCGCCGCCGGGGTGCGGCGGTTCGTCGTCGTCCGCTGGCTGACCGAGGCAACCGACCCGGAGGCAGCCGCCCGGGCGCTGCGCCGGGCGGTGGACGACGCGCTCGAGGGTGCTGCCGCGGCTGCCGACGGCGATCCGGCGAGCGGAGAGGGCGCTCCCGGCGGCGTCAGCGGCTCGTTCGCGACCCGCTGACGCCCCATGGACCGCGCCGCGCGGCGATCAGCGGCGCCGGTCCAGCCACCCGACGAGCGTCGCCACCACCCGTGGGTCGGCCCGGAGCCAGTGCCCGCCCCCGGGCACGATCCGGAGGTCCACGGGGCCGTTGGGGGCTGCAGCGTCGGCCAGCGCCCGAGCGGCCGCCGCCGGCACCTCGCCGTCGTCGGAGCCGTGTATCACGAGCAGCGGCCGCGACCCGAGGTGCGCGGCGGCGTCGAGCGGCGCCAGGGCGACCAGCTCCTCCGCCCACGCGTCCACGTCGGACGGGAACCCGGGCGACGAGATGACGCCGCTGCGCCGGCACCGATCGAGCACCCCCACCGTGTCGGCCACCCAGCCCGCGAGGTCCGCCGGCCCGGCCACGATGGCCACGCCCCGCACACGTTCCTCGGCGAGCGCCAGACGCAGGGCCAGCGCGGCGCCGAGCCCGAAGCCGACGGCCCACACTTCCGTCGCCGGTCCGGCCTCGCGTTCCAGCACGAACCGCAGGTCTTCGAGCCACCCACCGGCCGAGAAATTGCCGTCCGACTCGCCCGTCCCCCGCAGCAGCGCCGCCACCACCCGCAGCCCGGTCTCCGCCGACAGATAGTCGGCGAGCCCGGGGTACGCCCGGCCGGCGTCGCGTGCCCCGCCGGTCCCGCGCGGCAGCTCGTGGCACAGCAACAGCAGCGGCACGTCCTGGCCCGGGCCGTCCCGGGTGCTGATATGGACCGAGAGCCGGCCTGCCGGCCCGTCGATCGCCTCCCAGGAGTCCCCGTTCGCCGCCACGGGACTACGGTAGGCGGCCGCTCGGTGCCGGTAGGGCACCCACGGCCCCGCCACGGGCGGCGGCCGGTCGCCGCCTCAGATGCCGATCTCCTGGGCCAGCAGCTCGCGGTGGTAGGCCGGGTCGCCGAAGAGGAGCTCGGAGGACTTGGCCCGCTTGAAGTAGAGGTGGGCTGTGTGCTCCCAGGTGAAGCCGATCCCGCCGTGGATCTGGATGTTGTCGGCGGCGGCGTGGAAATAGGCCTCCGAGCAGTAGGACTTGGCGAGGCTGGCCACGGCGGGCAGCTCGTCGGAGCCCTCGGCCGCGGCCCAGCCGGCGTAGTAGGCGGCCGAACGCGCCGACTCGACCTCCAAGAGGATGTCGGCGCACTTGTGCTTGATGGCCTGGAAGCTGCCGATCGGGCGGCCGAACTGGATGCGGGTCTTGGCGTACTCCACCGCGGTGTCGAGGCAGTGCTGGGCCCCACCCACCTGCTCGGCGGCCAGGGCGACCGCGGCCAGCTGCAGCGTCCGGGTGATCCCCGGCTCGGCGGCGCCCTCGGTGCCCACGAGGATGGCCGGGGTGCGGGTGAACTGGAGGCGGGCCTGCTTGCGGGTCTGGTCGAGCGTCGGCAGGGCGGTCCGCTCCAGCCCGTCGGCGTCCCCCTCGACGGCGAACAGGCTCGGGCCGGCGTCGGTGCGGGCGACCGCCAGCACCAGGCGGGCGGTGTGGCCGTCGAGGACGAAGCTCTTGTGCCCGTCGAGGACCCACCCGTCCCCCTCCCGGGTGGCCGCCAGGGTCACCGAGCCCACGTCCCAGCGCCCACTGTCCTCGGTGAGCGCCAGCGTCCCGATCGTCTCCCCGGACGCCAGCCCGGGCAGGTGCTGGTGCTTCGCCGCCTCGTCGCCCGAGGTGAGGAGGGCATTGGCCGCCAGGGCGACCGTGGAGAAGAACGGGGCACAGAGCAGGGCCGCCCCCATCTCCTCCAGGACCACGATGAGCTCGACATAGCCGAAGCCCGCCCCGCCATGCTCCTCGGGGATGGTCAGCGACTGCAGTCCGAGCTGGTCGGCCATCTGCGCCCACACGGCGGGGTCGTAGCCGTCGGTGGTCGCCATGAGCCGGCGCACCTCCGACTCGGGCGACTTGTCCTGGAGGAACCGGCGCACCGCCCGTCGCAGCTCCTCCTGCTCCTCACTGAAGGCGAAGTTCATGGGGGTCCTTTCGGCCACAGCGGCGCCGGCCCGTCGGGTGCGGGAGCCCACCGGCGCGACGGCTCGGTCGGCTTCTACCAGACGCCGACGCGAGGTTACAGCGTGTCACCGGCTGCGGCGCCGCCGTCCCGGGCGATCGCCGGTTGTGGCAGCCTGGGGACGTGCCCGGGATCGAACGCATCTGGGAGGACGCCGCCTGCGAGGTGCATCGCACGGTGGTCGGCCCCATGGACAACAACGTCTACATCGTGCGCTGCCGGCGCACCGGTGACGCCCTGCTGGTCGACGCCGCCAACGAGCACGAGCTGCTCCTCGACCTGTGCCGGCAGCTCGGGGTCCGGGCGGTCGTCGAGACCCACGGCCACTGGGACCACATCCAGGCCGTGCCGGCAGTGCGGGAAGCCGGGATCGCCGTCGCCGTCACGGCGGAGGACGCCGACATGCTGCCCTCGTACGACCTACTGCTCGAAGACGACGCCGTCGTCGAGGTGGGCCGGCTGCAGGTCCGCACGATCGCCACGCCCGGCCACACGCCCGGTTCGATGTGCTTCGCCGTCGAGGGCACCCCCCTCCTCCTGAGCGGCGACACGCTCTTCCCGGGCGGCCCCGGCAACACGTCCTTTCCCGGCGGCGACTTCCCCACCATCATCAACTCCATCGAGCGCCGCCTCTTCGCCCGCTTCGGCGAGGACACCGTGGTCCTGCCCGGGCACGGGGCATCGACGACCATCGGCGCCGAGACCCCCCACCTGCAGGAGTGGATCGACCGGGGCTGGTGACCGGCACGCACCGGAGGCCGAGGTATTTCCCCTATCTCGGTGGTAGAAAATAACCGGCCGGGTAGACTCCGGGCCGTGAGCGCACCACTGCTCGAGATCGAGGGCCTCCACGTCGCGGCCGACGGCCACCCCATCCTGCGAGGCGTCGACCTCGCGGTCGGCGAGGGCGAGGTCCACGCCCTCATGGGACCGAACGGCGCGGGGAAGTCCACGCTGGCCTCCACGCTGCTCGGCCACCCCGGGTACGAGGTGACCGCCGGCGCCGTGCGGTTCCGGGGCGAGGACGTGACCCACTGGGCGACCGACGCCCGGGCCAAGGCCGGGATCTTCCTCGCCTTCCAGTACCCCGAGGCCATCGAGGGCGTGTCCGTCGTCCAATTCCTCCGCCAGGCGATGTCCTCGCGCAAGGGCGACGACGTCTCGGTGCTCGAGGTGCGCCTGGCCATGACCGAGTGGATGCAGCGGCTGGGCATGGACCCGTCCTTCGGGGAGCGCCACCTCAACCAAGGGTTCTCCGGTGGCGAGAAGAAGCGCAACGAGGTGCTCCAGATGGCGATGCTGGAGCCCGAGCTCGCCGTCCTCGACGAGACCGACTCGGGGCTCGACATCGACGCCCTGGGCGTCGTCGCCCGGGGCGTCCACACCGTCCGGGAGTCGCACCCGTCGCTGGGCGTGCTGGTCGTCACCCACTACCAGCGGCTCCTGGAGGACCTCGTGCCGGACCGGGTCCACCTGCTCGTCGACGGGCGCGTGGTCGAGACCGGGGGCCCGGACCTCGCCCGGCGCATCGAGACCGCCGGCTACGACGAGTGGCGGCGCTGACGGTGAGCCGGCTCGACGTCGAGACGATCCGCAAGGACTTCCCCCTGTTGGCACGCTCGGTCCACGGCAAGCCGCTCGTCTACCTCGACTCCGCCGCCACGGCCCTGCAGCCGCGCTCGGTCCTGGCGGCGATGGACCGCTACTACGAGATGACCCACGCCAACGTCCACCGGGGCGTGTACGCCACCGCCGAGGAGGCAACCCGTCTCTACGAGGCTGCCCGGGTGGCGGTGGGCCGGTTCGTCGGCGCCCCGGACCCCGAGCGCGAGGTGGTCTTCACCAAGAACGCCACGGAGGCGCTCAACCTCGTGGCCCAGTCGTGGGGACGCCGCAACCTGGCACCGGGCGACCGCGTGCTGCTCACCGAGACGGAGCACCATGCCAATCTCGTGCCCTGGCTCATGCTCGCCGAAGAGCGCGGCATCGTGCTCGAGTACCTGACGATCGACGGCGACGGGCGCCTCGACCTGTCGGACCTGGACCGCAAGCTCGACGGCGTGAAGCTCGTCGGGGTCGCGGCGATGTCCAACGTCCTCGGGACCATCAACCCGCTCGCCCGCATCGCCGAGGCCGCCCATGCCGCTGGCGCCCTGGTGGTCGCCGACGGCGCCCAGTCCGTACCGCACCTGCCGGTCGACGTGAAAGCGCTCGGCGTCGACTTCCTCGCCTTCTCCGGCCACAAGATGCTGGGGCCGACCGGGATCGGCGCGCTGTGGGCGCGAGCGGCGCTGCTCGAGGCGATGCCGCCGTTCCTCGGCGGAGGCGGCATGATCCTCGACGTCCGCCTCGACCGCTTCCTCCCGGCCGAGCCCCCACAGCGGTTCGAGGCCGGCACGCCGCCGATCGCCGAGGCGGTCGGCCTGTCGGCGGCCGTGGAGTACCTCCAGGGGGTGGGCATGGACGCCGTCCGGGCGCATGAGCTCGAGCTCACCGCCTACGCCCTCGCCGCCATCGACGAGCGCCTCGGCGACACGTGCCGGGTGTTCGGGCCTCCGGCCGGCCCGGACCGCGGCGGCGTGCTCTCCCTGGACGTCCAGGGGGTCCACCCCCACGACCTGGCGCAGGTGCTCGACCAGTTCGCCGTGTGCGTGCGGCCGGGGCACCACTGCGCCAAGCCCCTCATGCGCAAGCTCGGCGTGACGGCGACCGCCCGGGCGTCGGTGGGGCTGTACAACGACGAGCACGACGTGGACGTCCTGATCGAGGGGATCGCCGAAGCCAGTAGGTTGTTCGCGTGATCGCACTACGTGGGGGCGCGTGATGCCGGACCTCGAAGACCTCTACCGAGAGATCATCCTCGACCACTACCGGTCGCCGCGGAACCGCGGCGAGCTGGCGTCCCCCCCCGCCCACCGGATCGAGGGGTTCAACCCGCTCTGCGGCGACGAGGTGGTCGTCACCCTCGAGGTCGAGGACGACCGGCTGGCCGACATCAAGATCGCCGGTGCCGGGTGCTCGATCAGCCAGTCCTCCGCCTCGCTGATGTCGGCGGCGGTGAAGGGCAAGGACCTCGACGCGGTCCGCCGCCTCATCCGCACCTTCAAGTCCATGATGTCGGTCCACGAGGCGACCCTCGGCAGCGACGGCGCCTCGGGCGACGGGTCGGGAGCCGACGGCGAGGGTGCCGAGCCCGAGCCCGTCGACCTCCAGAAGCTGGGCGAGCTGGCGGCGCTGCAAGGCGTGGTCAAGTTCCCGGTGCGCATCAAGTGCGCCACCCTCAGCTGGAACGCCCTCTCCCAGGGCCTTGACGAGGCCGCCGCCGCCCGCTGATCAGCGTTCGCTCGCGTAGGCGGCGTAGCCGGTCTGCTCGAGCTCCTCGGCCAGCGCCTGGTCCCCCGAGGCGACCAGGCGACCGTCGACCATGACGTGCACGACGTCGGCCCGGAGCTCCATGAGGAGGCGGTGGAAGTGGGTGACGGCGAGCACGCCCAGCCCCCACTCCGTCGTCGCCGACTCGATCCTGCGGGCCACCGCCCGGATGGCGTCGACGTCGAGCCCCGAGTCGATCTCGTCCAGGACCGCGAAGCGCGGCCGCAGCACGCCCAGTTGGAGGACCTCGTTGCGCTTGCGCTCCCCGCCGGAGAGGTCGACGTTGAGCGGCCGGACGAGGAACCGCTCGTCGAAGCCGATGGCGCCGGCCTCGCGGCGCAGGCGGTCGGCAAGCGACCCTCCCGACGGCGAGCCGCCGGGTGCGTCGCCGACCGTCTGGGTGGCCTCGGCGAGCATCCTCTCCAACTGGACCCCCGGGACCTCGATGGGCTGCTGGAGGGCGAGGAAGAGCCCGGCGCGGGCCCGCTCCCAGCTCGGCCGGCCGACCAGCTCGTGCCCGTCGAGGCGGACCGAGCCGGCCGTCACCTCCGTGCCCGGCCGCCCCATGAGGGCGTGGGCCAGCGTGCTCTTGCCCGAGCCGTTGGGTCCCATGACGACGTGGACCTCGCCGCTTCGCACCACCAGGTCCACCCCGTGGACGACCTCCCGACCACCGGCCTCGGCGCGCAGGCCCTCCACCTCGAGCACGTGCCCGCCGGTCATGGCAGCACCACCGCCACGTCGTCACCCTCCAGGTCGATCTCGTACACCGGGACCGGCTTGGTCGCCGGAAGGGAGCAGGGCTCGCCCGTCGTGAGGTCGAAGGTGCTCCCGTGCTGGGGGCACTCGAGCTCCCGCTCGTCGGGCCACACCTCCCCCTCGGCGAGCGAGTAGTCCTCGTGGCTGCACCGGTCGCCGAGGGCGTAGAAGTCCTCCTCGATCCGCACCAACGCCACCCGGTGGTCGCCGACGTCGAACCGCCGGACCTCCCCCGAGGCGAGGTCGCCCCGCCGGCACAGCACCACGCGCTCACCCATTGCCGGACACCGTGCCCTCCCCCAGCCCGAGCGCGCCGGCCAGGCGAACGGCCACCTCTCGCCGGAGCCGGTCGAGCACTGCCGGCACCGGCGACCGGTCGACGATGTCGTCGAAGAAGCCGAGGACGATGAGCCGCTCGGCCCGCTCGGGAGGGATGCCCCGGGACTCGAGGTAGTAGCGCTGGTCCTCGTCGACGGGTCCCACGGTCGAGGCGTGGCTGCACCGCACGTCGTTCTCCTCGATGTCGAGGTTGGGGACGGAATCGGCGTGCGCGCGCTCGTCGAGGACCAGGTTGCGGTTCGTTTGGAAGGCGTTGGTGCGCACGGCGCCCCGTCGGACGCGGATCAGCCCGCTGTAGACCGAGCGCGAGGTCCCGGCCACCGCGCCCTTGCACAACAGGTCACTCGTCGTGTGGGGGGCGGCGTGGTCCTGGAGCGTCCGCACGTCGTGGACCTGGTCGCCCGTCCCGAGGTAGGCGGAGCGCAGCTCGGTGGACGCACCGGCGCCGGTCGCCACGGCGTCGACGCGGAACCGACCGTAGGCGGCACCCAGCCCGGCCGTGAACACCCGCAGCGTGGCGTCGCGGCCCGCGGTGGCGGCGATCCGTCCCAGGTACCAGGCGGACGGGCCGAGGACCTGCACCGCGACATGGGCGAGCCGACCGCCGTCACCCACCGAGAGCTCGGTCACGGGCACCACGAGGGACCGCGCGTCGCCCGGCGCCCCGGCCGCGACCTCCACGACGCTGGCGGCGGCGTTCTTCCCGACACGCACCACCGTCCGCGGGAACGCCGCCGGGGCCAGGCCCTCTCCCCTCGCCGAGAGCCCGGCGGCCCAGTGCACGATCACGATGGGTGCCTCGAGGACGACGCCGTCGGGGACGTCGACCACCACGGCGTCCGGGAAGAAGGCGTCGTTCAGCCGGGTGAGGGCGTCACCACCGCCGGTGAGCACCGTTCCGACGCCACCACCGGCGTCTGCGCCAAGGCGCGTCGCGGCGTCGACGACGACCCCGGGGGCCAGCCCGTCGCGGTCGACGCGGTCGAGCCATCCGTCGTGCACCACCACGAGCGCGCTCCGGTCGGCCAGGTCGGCCGCGAGCCCGTCGACGAACGCCCGGGCTCGGGTATCGGCGGCGTCGGGAGCCGACAGCACGGGCCGATGGGCGTCGAGGTCGAGGGCGTCGATCGGCGTGTACCGCCAGACCTCCTCCTTCTCGGAGGGCAGCGGCAAGGTCGCCAGGTCTTCGACGGCCTCGGCGCGCCGGCGGCGCAGCGTCTCCGGGCCGGGCAACGAGGCGGCGGCGTCTGGCGTGAAGGTGGGCAGAGCTCCGATCTCTCCTCGTGCGGGGCCGGCGGCAGATCGCCTGCCCCGGCAGGGACCAGGGCGTCAGGGCCGCGCCCAGTGTAGTGGCGGCCCGGGATCACCCGGGCCGTGGCCGCCGGAGAGGACGACGGAGCTGCCGAGAGCCGCCGGCGCTGCGCCCGCCGTTGCAGCGGCCGGCCCGAGCGGACCGAGGACGGCGACGGCGCCCGGCGGTAGCCTGCGCGTCCGTGACCTTCGCCTCCGAGGTGCTGACGGTCGAGCGGGAGGGCCACGTCGCCACCCTGTGGCTCGACCGGCCCGAAGCCCGCAACGCCATGGGGCCTGCCTTCTTCACCGACCTGCCCCGGGCCATGTCCGAGGTCTCGGCCGACCGCGACGTGCGCGCCGTGGTGGTCGCCGCCCGCGGCCCGCAGTTCTCGGTGGGACTGGACCTCAAGGCCATGGGCGGTCTTCTGGCCGGGGGCGGACCGTCGGACGGGGCGACGAGCCCGGCGTCGGCCGCCGCCCGCGCCCGTGCCCTGCGGGCCGAGGTGCTGCGGCTCCAGGCCGCCGTGAGCTCGGTGGCCACCTGCCCCGTGCCCGTCATCGCCGCCGTGCACGGCGCGTGCATCGGCGGCGGGATGGACCTCATCACCGCCTGCGACATCCGGCTCGCCTCGGCCGACGCCACGTTCTCGGTGCGCGAGACGAAGGTGGCGATCGTCGCCGACCTCGGGACGCTGCAACGGCTGCCCCGCATCGTGGGCGCCGGGCACACCGCAGAGCTGGCCTACACCGGCAAGGACCTGGGCGCGGCCCGCGCGAAGGAGATCGGCCTCCTGAACGAGGTCCTCGCGGATGCCGGCGCCACCCTGGCGGCGGCACGAGACCTCGCCGCCGAGATCGCGGCCAATTCGCCGTTGGCCGTGCAAGGCACCAAGGCCGTCCTCGCCGCCAACGACGGGCGAACCGTGGCCGAGGGGCTCGACTACGTGGCCACCTGGAACGCCGGGATGCTCGCCTCCGACGACCTCGTCGAGGCGGTGGCCGCCTTCATGGAGAAGCGCCCCCCGCGCTTCTCCGGCGGCTGACGCCCGGGGGGCTCGGGGGGCGCTCGGTCCGCGCCGCTTCGGGCCTGCGCTCCTCAGCGCGACCGCCGGCGCTGCCACCACCGGCGACGGGCGGCCTGGGCGGCCCGCTTGGCGTCGGCTGCCCGCGCCTCGGCCAGTGCCACCTGGGAGACGGCGTTCACGATGTCCTCGGCGCTGTCCAACAGGCTGGCGACCTCCTCGCCGGGCACCGACGGCTCGTCCTCGATCGGCGGCTCGATGAGGCTCCCGTGGATCCACCCGGCGTCGGCCAGCCGGGGCTCGAACGCGGGGCAGTCGGCAGGGCACCGCCACGGCGCCTCCGGGGCGAGGTCGAGCACGCAGAACCGCGCCACCTCGCCCGACGCGTACGTCCGGCTCTGGAAGTGCTTGCACTCTTCCCGCATCACCACGGCTCCCATCGTGCCACCGGTGCACGCCGCCGTCAGGCGGTTCGGGCGGGCAATCGGCGTAGCCGCCCTCCGCCACTGCGGGCCGGCGGCCACGGGTGCTGCCGCCCGCGTCGAGCCGCCGTCAGCCGACGGCGCCCTCCATCTGCAGCTCGATGAGCCGGCTCCACTCGACGGCGTACTCCATGGGCAGGGTCCGGGTCACCGGCTCGATGAAGCCGTTCACGATCATGCCCATGGCCTGGCTCTCCGAGAGACCCCGGCTCATCAGGTAGAACAGCTGGTCCTCGCCCACCTTGGACACGGTGGCCTCGTGGCCGATCCGGGCGTCCTGCTCCCCCACCTCCATGTACGGCTTGGTCTCGGAGACCGACTCGTCGTCGAGCAGCAGGGCGTCGCAGCGGACGAACGACTTCGCCCCCTTGGCCCCCTCGTCGACGTGGACGAGGCCCCGGTAGGTGGTGATCCCGCCGTCCTTGGAGATCGACTTGGACACGATGGTCGAGCTGGTCTCCGGCGCGCCGTGGATCATCTTCGCCCCGGCGTCCTGGTGCTGTCCCGGCCCGGCGTAGGCGACCGAGAGCACCTCGCCCGACGCCTTGGGGCCCATGAGGTACACCGAGGGGTACTTCATGGTGAGCCGGGACCCGATGTTGCCGTCGATCCACTCGACGTGCGCCTCGGCCTCGGCCCGGGCCCGCTTCGTGACCAGGTTGTACACGTTGTTCGACCAGTTCTGGATGGTCGTGTAGGTGATCCGGCTGCCCGGCAGGGCCACCAGCTCCACCACCGCCGAGTGCAGCGAGTCCGTGGTGTACACGGGGGCCGAGCAGCCCTCCACGTAGTGCACCTGGGAACCCTCGTCGGCGATGATCAGCGTCCGCTCGAACTGGCCCATGTTCTCGGCGTTGATCCGGAAGTAGGCCTGGAGCGGCATGTCGACCTTGACCCCGGGCGGCACGTAGATGAACGACCCGCCCGACCACACGGCCGAGTTGAGGGCGGCGAACTTGTTGTCGTTGGGGGGGATGATGGAGCCGAACCACTTGCGGACGATGTCGGGGTACTCCCGCACCGCCGTGTCCATGTCGCAGAAGAGGACGCCCTGGGCTTCGAGGTCGGCCCGGTTCCGGTGGAAGACGACCTCGGACTCGTACTGGGCCGTCACGCCGGCGAGGTACTTGCGCTCCGCCTCGGGGATGCCGAGCTTCTCGTAGGTGTTCTTGATGGACTCGGGGAGCTGGTCCCAGTCATTCACCTGCTCGCCGGTCGGCTTGATGTAGTAGTAGATGTCGTCGAAGTCGAGGTCCGGCATGTTGACGGCGAACCACGCCGCCATCGGCTTGCGCTCGAAGCGCTTGAGGGCCTTCAGCCGGAAGTCGCGCATCCAGTCGGGCTCGCCCTTCATGCCGGAGATCTCACGGACGATCTCCTCGTTCAAGCCCTTCTTGGGCTTGAAGACGTAGTCCTCCTCGTCGCTCCACCCGAGCTGGTAGCGGCCGAGGTCGAGATCGACAGTCGCCATCTGGTTCTCTCCTTAACGTCCGGGGCGTGACAGTGGCCGGCGAGCCCCCGCCGTCGGGCTGACCGGTGACGCGGGCCGTGCCGGGCCACCACATCCCGGTCCACCGGGATTTTCCCTACGTCGATAGTAACAACCCGGCCTGCCTGGCGGATCGCACCCGTCTCCACCCAGGTCAGGGGCGCGGCTCAAGCCCCGGCCCCGACGTGCCGATAACCGCCGTGGAGCGCCCACACAGGGTGGCGGTCAGAGGAGATCCATGCCCGCGGCAAGGGCGAACAGCACGTTCGGCCTGACGGGCCCGGTGAACCCCCCGCATCGGTCATGGGGGATGCGGAGGGAGGGTCGGGAGGCCGTCACGGGGATCGGGCGCCGGTGGCGGGCCGGCGCCCGTCCCCGACGCGCCGATGCTCGAGCGCAGGGCAGCCCGGCCCTCCGGGGGGAGGCCGGGCCGGGGAAGCACGCCATGCCGAGGGAGCACGCCGGGCCGGGGACGCCCAGCCGCCGACCGAGGAGGCCGGGGACCTGCGGGGACGAGGCCGGCTTCACGCTCATCGAGATCATCGTCGCCTTCACGATCCTCCTGATCGTCCTCGTGCCGGTGGCATCGCTGCTCTCCAACTCGATCGGCCAGGCGGCGAGTGCCCGCCAGCGGCTCACCGCCCTGTCGTTGGCCGAGCAGTACCTGGAACTGCTGAACAACACACCGTTCGGACCATCCACAGTGAACCGGACACCGACGATCCCTGCCTTGCCGAAGATCGCCACGCCCACACCGATCCTGCAGAAGGCCGGCGTCGTGCGCTCGTCCGTGGCCTACGACGTCTACGCCGAGTTCAACTGGGCCAGTGCCGGGGGCAAGACACCGGACCTCTGTACGTCCGGCCTCACGCCCAAGGTGATCGACCTCCAGGTCACGGTCCGCTGGAGCCACGCAACGCAACGCGTCACCGACACGACCGTGATCAACTATCCACCCTCCGGGCTCGAGCCCTACGGCTTCCTGGCGGTGCAAGTCAACGGCGATCCCGCCGGCGGCCCGCCCGCTGACGCCAGTGGAAGCTCGTGGTCCTCCCGCGTCCAGACGGTACCGGTCAAGCTGCAGTCGCTCACAGCAACGACAGGTTCGACGACAAGGACGGTGGGTCCCAACTCGTACGGGTGCGCCTTCGAGGAGGTACCTCCGGGCAACTACAACGTTGCCCTCAGCAACCCGGCATCGCCGACAAGACCCTCGTGGGTTGCCAACGACAACGAGCGAACCGCCGTGGCGCACTCACCGCTGACGGTGAGCGCCGGTGAGGTCACGACCACGACCTTCCAGTACGACGAGGGATCGCTCGTCACACTCCACTACCCGTCGACGACGGCCACCGACGGCGTGCTGGCCTGCCCGGCCGTGGGCTCGATCCTGTGCATGGTCGCAGGGCAGGCGCCGGCCACAGCCGCCAAGCCCGCCACCACACCGGTGGCCGAGCTCTCGGTCCAGACCTCGTCGGGCTGGAAGGTCACGCGCCCAGGGATGGCCCGCATCGCCGCCCTGGCCTGCACCGGATCTCGGTGCCTGGCCGTCGGCTACGGGCTCACACACACGACCGGTGCCCCCTACGCCGACTCGGTGTCGACGAGCACGAGCGGAACACCCGCGTTCTCCAAGGACACCATGTCCACGGGAGCGGTCCACGTGACAACCTTCGACTCGATCACCTGCCCGAAGCAGGGGGGCGCCAACGCCTGCTACGCCGTCGGGACGGGAGCCTCTGGCCCGGTGCTGCTGTCGGCCGCCATCACCGGGACAGGGGCTTCGTGGTCGCTCGACACCGTCACCCTGCCCACCGGCGTCACCCTCACCGGCGTCGTCAGCCTCACCTGCCCGGGCAACACCACATGCTTCGCCACCGCCAGCACGTCCAGCGGCCCCGCGATCCTCTCGCTCACGAGCAGCACGTCGTGGGTCGCCGACACGCTGCCGGCCACACCGGCCACCACCGCCCTCGGGCCGGTCACCTGCCCTGCCGCCACCACCTGCTACGCCTTGGGTGCCAACGCCGGCGGCGCCGAGGTGCTGTCGACCGGCACCACAAAGAACACCTGGGTCGCCGATGTCCTGGCCCCGGGCACCACCGTGACCTCGCTCTCGGCCGCGGCCTGCCCGTCGACGTCGGAGTGCTACGCCCTCGGCACCGTCCGCAACGGTACGACGACAGTCGGAGCGATCTTCTCGCTGACACCCACCAACACCAGCTGGTCGGTCGACGCGGAACCGGCGACAGCGAGGGTGGTCTCCCTCACATGTCCGACGACCTCGGTCTGCGTCGTCGTGGCCTCAACCCCGACGGCGCCGGTCCTCCTCGCCCGGACGGGGGCGACCACCTGGGCGACCGCGACCGTCACCATGGCAACGGGCGCAACCCTCGACTCGGTGTCGTCCGTCGGCTGCTCGCCGACGGGCCACTGCGACGCCGTCGGCACGGCGTCCACGTCCGGCAGCTCCGGGGGCGTGATCCTCTCGCTCTCCGGCACCACCTGGACCGAGGACACCGTCCCTAGCGCCAAGGCGCCGGCCTTCTTGTCCGGCGTCGCCTGCGGGACATCGGTCTGCGCCGCCCCCGGGGCGACCGAGACCGGCGCCCTCTACCTCGACGGCAAGGTCACAAGCACCAGCTGGACCGACGGGACGCCGAGCGGCGCAGCCGGGTTGTACGTGGCCGGCGCCCCCGTGGCGGTCTCCGACCCCAACCTCCTCACAACAAGCACCCTCGTGATGGCGGTGCCCGCCACACCGGCGAAGGATCTTGTCCAGGTGGGGCCCGTGTTCCCCTTCGCTGCCGGCTACTCGGTGGCCGCGGCGTCGTGCACCGCCGAGGTGACCGCTGCCTCGGCCCAGGTGACCAGCGCGCCGGGCGCGACGGCGACCGCCACACTGCCGCTCGGCCTGCTGCCGGTCAAGGTGGTCACGCCAGCAGGGGTCCCCGTATCGGGCGCCACGGTCTCGGCATCGGTGACAGACCCCACATGCGCACCGCTCGCCCCCCTCTCGGGAGGATCGGACCCGGCGTCGTACTCGCTCGAAGCGACCGGCCCCTTGGGGCTCAGCCAGACCGCCGTCATCTACGACACCTACAAGGTCACCGTGAACGCCCCCGGCGGCCACACCGCCTCCGTCGTCGTCAAGGTGACGCCCACGGCCACCGTGGTGGGTGGCGTCGGCCAGCCGTTGCCCTCCCCCGTGGTGGTGACCGTCACATGAGGTCGTCGTACCGGCACATGAGGTCGTCGTACCGGCACTGGGTCCCCCGACGCGCCGTACGGCTTCGGCGGCGGGCGGTCCCGTCGCCTCGTCCCGCCCGACGCGACGAGACGGGCGTGACGATGGTCGAGATGATGGTCGTGCTGCTCACCTTCTCGATCCTCCTCGCCATCTCGCTGCCGATCGTGTCGACCCTGCTCCGCACGACGAGCCGGGTGGACGTCACCTACTCGAACGTCGACCAGCAGCTGTGGCTCTCGACCAACCTCCAGCGCCTCGTCCGCTCGGCAGTCGCACCGGCTCCGAGCTACTCCGGTCACGCGCCGACGCCGGCCTTCGTCCCCGGAACGATCACGCCGACGTCGATGAGCTTCTACGCCAACACCGGGACAACGAACGGGCCGGACCTGATCGTCGCCAACTGCACCGCCACAGCCACCCACCCCACACTCTGCGCCGCCCCGACATCCACCTTCACGGTGAAGATCTCCTCCCCGGCACCGACAACCTGCCCGAGGACGACCAATCCGACAGTCGTGCACCCCACAACAACGCACGGCTCCAGCCCGCACTGCACATACACACCGGCGAAGGGGGCCAAGACCCGCCAGTTGGTGCAAGTGACACACGTGAAGAACGGCGCCAACGGTTCGCCCCTCTTCGTCTATTCGTACGGGCCGGCCCCGACACCGGGGAAGCCGATGACGACGACCACCATCTGCGCGCTGCACCCCACACCGACCCACACAGGGTGCACATCGACGACGACGGACACCGGCGTCTTCTCCCAGACGAAGTGCCTGGCGGCCACGCCGTTCACATCGCTCAAGCCGTTCGCCAACTGCCCGGCCGGCGAGATCGAGACGGTCAACTACGACCTCCAGATCAACGCCAACACGAGCACGCTCAACGGCGGCAGCCAGGCCGAGGACGACACCGGCGTGTTCGTCCTTTCGTCCACGTCCATGCTGTTCGATCCGGCGGTGGGGTGATCCGATGACGCGATCCTCGGGGTGGTTGGCTCGGCGGCGACCGCGGCGCCTGGGTGAGGCCGGCCAGGCCGCCCTGGCGATGGTCCTCGGCATCGTCATGCTGCTCGTGACCAGTGGGACCCTGCTGGCGTCGAACGCCATGCAGCACGATCCCCTGGTGCAGGCCGATGTCGTGACCCACTACGCCTACCGGGCGCTGGAGGCGGGCATCAACAGCTATCTCAACACCATCAACGCCCAGCCGAACCTCGTCAACTGCAGCAGCGCCACGTCGTCGTCGGCGACATGCACCAACGCCGCCTCCGGCATCGCCTACGACCAATGGACGCAGGTACCCGACACGACAACCTCCGCCGGCAACGTGCCCGAGTGGTACCTGTGGACGAACCCGCAGCTCTGCTTCAGCATGACAAAGATCTACGCCGCCAAGTGCACGACCAGCACAACTTCGCACAACTTCCAGTACGTCCAGGTCCTGGTGATAGGGGCCGCCGGCACGCCCGGGCACTACGCCTACCAGAGCTCGGTCACCGACTTCGCCCCCCGCAACGGCTTCCTCACCCACCTGTGGTGGAGCAACTTCGAGGCGGCGCCCACGTCGAGCACAGCCAGCCGCACCGCCTGCAAGTTCGACTGGGCAAACGGCTACAAC
>DAHUZJ010000097.1 GCA_027306585.1 Acidimicrobiaceae bacterium
TACACCGACCAGGCGAGCGGGGCGAAGCGGGAGCGCCCGGGGCTCTCGGCCGCCCTGCGCGACGCCGCCCTCGGTCGCTTCGACGTCCTCCTCGTCTACCGGGTCGACCGGCTGTGCCGGTCGGTGGGGTTGCTCGCCGAGCTGCTCGCCCGCCTGGACGCCGCCGGCGTGGGCTTTCGCTCGGCCACCGAGCCGTTCGAGACGACCACGCCGTCCGGGCGCATGATGATGCAGATGCTCGGCGTCTTCGCTGAATTCGAGCGTGCCAGTATCATTTCGAGGGTCCTGGACGGCATGAGCCGGAAGGCCGCCCAGGGCCGCTGGGTGGGTGGCCCCCAACCGCTCGGCTATCGCCGGGCGCCCGAGGGCGGCCGCCTCGTGGTCGACGACGCCGAGGCGGTGGTGGTGCGGCTCGCCTTCGATCTGTACGTGAACGAGCTTCTCGGCAGCCACGAGATCGCGGCGCGCCTGAACGAGGCCGGGCACCGGACCAAGGCCGGGAGGTCCTTCTCCTTCAAGTCGGTGCTGACCATCCTCAAGAACCGCATGTACCTGGGCGAGATCGGCTGGCGGGGCGAGTACTACCAAGGCGAGCACGAGGCCCTCGTCGACCCCGCCCTCTTCGGGCGGGCCCAGGCCCTCTTGGCCGAGCGGGGGGCCGAGCCGGCCAAGCGCGCCGCGCACTCCTCCGACTACCTGTTGACCGGCCTCGTGGTCTGCTCGTGCGGCACGCATTGTGTGGGGACGGCGGCCACGGGGCGCTCGCGCACCTACCGCTACTACACCTGCAACGCCCGCCAGCGCTACGGGAAGGGCACCTGCGGCGCCGCCCGCCTGCCGGCCGACGACCTCGACGACGCCGTCGTCTCCCGGCTCGTCGACCTGCTGGCCGACAGCGACCTCATTGAAGAGGCCGTGGCCCGGGCGACCGAGCGGGCCGCCGGCACGACCGAGCTGGTGGCGGCCGAGCGCTCCGCCGTCGAGACCGAGCTGGCCGAGATCGACGCCGCCGTCGAGCGCTACCTGGCGAGCTTCGAGCGAGGGACCATGCCCGAGGAGCTGTGCGCCCCCCGGGTCCGCGCCCTGAACGACCGGGCCGCCAAGCTGAAGGCCCGCCACGCCGACCTCGTGGCCCAGTGCGAGGAGGCGACGCTCGTTGCCCCCGAGCCCGAGGTCCTGGCCGAGGTGCGCCAGGAGCTGGTGGAGGCCATGGCCGCCGGTTCACGGCCGCAGGTGAAGGCGCTGCTCGCCGCGCTCGTCCACGAGGTCCGGGTGGAAGGACCGAACGCCGTGCGGCCGGTGTTCAAGATCCCGGCCGGCACGGCGGCAGCTACACCGGAGGCGGTTCGTGGACCGTCCCGGTTGGTGGGCGCTGGGGGACTCGAACCCTCGACCTCAGCCGTGTGAAGGCTGCGCTCTAACCAACTGAGCTAAGCGCCCGGCTCCGCCGGCGATCCGCCGGCACCAGGACGACGACGATAGCGCGCCGGCTTGGTCACGTTTACCGCTGGACGGCGTACCCCGGTAGCCTGGGCGGGCCATGGCCCGCTCCTCGCCCACCTCGCCCGACGCCAATGGCCGCGGCCGCAATTCCGGCGACGGCACATCTGGCGCCACGGCCGACCGTCCCCTCACCTCGACCGGCTGGCAACGCCTGTCGCAGACCTTCGTGCGACCTCCACTGCCCGAGACCACCGGCAAGGAGCCGGACTACTCGCGGATGAGCGACGACGAGAAGCGGGTCCGGATCGTCACGCTCGACCCCTTCGAGCGAAAGCTAGGGCTCGGCGCAGCGGCCCTGTCGGTGGTCCTGGGGCTCGTCTTCACCGTGCCGTACATGATCAAGAAGACGGCGGTGACAACGACAACGAAGCCGGTCGGCAAGCACTGCCCGGCGGGCCTGACGTACATCACCCACGGCACCTCGGCCGCCACCTGCCGGGGGGTCCTCCCGGTGTCGCACTACCTCACGTACCTCGTCGTGTACCTCGTGCTGGCAATCCTGATCTACCTCACGGTCCGGTTCCGGCGTCGATCGGGTGTCGCCTTCTCCACGGCGATCACCGGCGTGGCGCTCGGTGCGCTGGCGATCGTCCCGTTCCTCGTCGTGTCCGGCTGGATCCTCCTCCGCAGCTACCGCACGCAGAGGTACGGCGCGCCCACTGCCAGGTCGCCACGCCCGGGCTACGTGCCGCCCGTCGGCCGGAGCTCGAGCCGGCGCCGCCCCCCGGCCAAACGGGGCACGACGGCTCCCACACGAAAGGCGCCAGAGGCGAGCAAGCGCTATACGCCCAAGGCGCCCCCCAAGCCGACCAAGAAGGGAACGCCCCCCGGCCGCTGAGGTCCCGGCCGCCGAAGGGCCGGGTCGGCCAAGCGTCAGTCCGTGAGCAGCGCGGACCGCAGCAGGGCCAGGACGTCCGCCCGGCGCCGTACCAGCGAACGGGCCGTGGGCTCCTCCCCCACCGCTCGGAGCACGTCCACCTCGGTGACCATGCCGATCACCGTGGAGTAGATCGCCAAGAGCAGGAGCTGGGGGTCGTGCCGGCGCATGTGGCCGGCGTCCATCTCGGCCTCGAGGAACCTCGCCGCCCGCTCGACGAGCGGCCGCAGCTCCGTCGTCATCTGGGTGGCCGCCGGGGGGCCGAGGCGCGACACCTCGCGCACCAAGCCGAGCAGCTGCGGCCGACGCGCCGCCAACCGGAACACCGACCGCACGACCGCCTCCACGCGGGCCCACCCGTCGCCGGCCCTGTCGAGGGCCCGTTCCAGGGCGTCCGACAGCTCGGCGGCGCTCCGCTCGATCACGGCTTCGAGCACCGCTTCCTTGCTCGGGAACCAGTACAGGATCGTCTGCTTGCGCAGTCCGAGCGAAGCGGCCAGGGCGTCGAGCGACGTGGCTTCGTAGCCCCTGGTCCCGAACGAGGCCAGCGCGACGTCGAGGATCCGGTCCGGCGTGGAGCTCGGCACCGGGCCCCGAGCGCTCACCGGGTTGGGCGTCTCGCTCGTCGCCGCCACGGGCAATTCCTACCAGATGGTAGACAGCCTGTCTACCATCTGGTAGACCCAAGGGGATGCCGAACGGGGAGGGACGGCGCGACGACCGCCGTGCACCGCGAGCACCGCTGGGTCGAGAGGACCGGCCGGCCACTGCCCCGGCCGCGCCCGCCGCGCCTACCGCGCCCGCCGGCTCGGCCGGTGCTGGCGGTGCTGGCGGTGCTGGCGGTGCTGGCGAGGCACCCTCGGACCCGGCAATCGGCTCCATCGGTCGCCGCCTCGCCGGCAGGCGCTTCTTCGTCACCGGCGGCACCGGGTTCCTGGGCACGGCGCTCATCGAGCGGATCCTGCGGACCCTCCCCGACGCCGAAGTCGTCGCCCTCGTGCGCCCGGGCCGGCGGGCGACCGCGGCGTCCCGCGCCACCCGCGAGATCCTCCGCAACGACTGCTTCGCCCGTCTGCGGCGAGAAGCCGGCGAGCGCTTCGACGCCGACATCGCACCCCGCCTCCGTGCCGTCGCCGGCGACGTCAGCCGGGACGGCCTCGGGCTCGACGACGAGGGCCGCGCCCTCCTCGCCTCGTGCGACGTCGTCGTCCACTCGGCTGCGACCGTCAGCTTCGACGCCCCGCTCGACCAGGCGGTCGAGATCAACCTCCTCGGGCCGGCCCGGGTCGCGAGCACGGTTGCCGACGTCCACCGCGGCGCGGGCACCACGACGCTCCCCCACATGATCGCCGTCTCCACGGCGTACGTGGCCGGGACCCACCAGGGCGAGGCGAGCGAGGAGCTGCTCGAGCACAACCGCTTCAGCCTCGACGTCGACTGGCGGGCCGAGGTCGACCACGCCCGCCGTCTACGCCACGACCTGGAGGCGACCTCTCGGCAGGCCGAGCACCTGGTGCGCTTCGCCAAGAAGGCCCGCGAAGAGCTGGGGGGGGCTGGCGAGCACGTCCTGGCCGCCCGGGCGGAGCGGCTGCGGGACGAGTGGATCAAGCGCCGGTTGGTCGACGCCGGCACCACCCGGGCACAGTCGCTCGGCTGGCCGGACGCCTACCCGTTCACCAAGGCCATGGGCGAGCGGGCGCTGGTGGAAGGCCACGGCAAGGGCACGGCACCGGAGCCCGACGTCGTCCCCCTCACCATCGTGCGGCCGTCGATCATCGAGTCGGCCCTCGCCGAGCCGGTCCCCGGTTGGATCCGGGGCTTCCGGATGGCGGAGCCGATCATCATCTCCTACGCCCGGGGGCTCCTCCGCGAGTTCCCCGGGGTGCCCGAGGGCGTGACCGACGTCATCCCCGTGGACATGGTGGTGGCCGCCATCCTGGCCGTCGCAGCCACCGGCCCCGACCCGGAGGGACCGTGCGTGTTCCACGTGGCGTCCGGCGTGCGCAACCCGCTGCGCTACGGGCGCCTCGTCGAGCTGGTGCAGCAGTGGTTCGGGCAGCACCCCGTCTACGACGACCGCAACCAGCCCATCAGCGTGCCGGACTGGACGTTCCCCGGCCGGGGCCGAGTGCAGCGCCAGCTCCAGCGGGCCACCAGGGCGATGGACACCGTCGAGCGGCTCATCACCGTCCTGCCCCTGCGCGGGCGCCAAGCCGCCTTCTCGGCCACCATCGAGGACCGCAACACCCTGGCCAAGCGGGCACTCGGGTACGTGGAGCTCTACGGCGCCTACACCGAGACCGAGGCCCGCTACCGCGTCGACCGGCTCCTCGCTCTGTGGGAGGGCCTCGACGACGAGGACCGGCGCCGCTACTGCTTCGACCCGGCGGCCATCGACTGGGACCACTACGCCCTCGACGTGCACCTGCCGTCGATCGTGGAGCACGCCCGGGTGCGCATGGCGCCCGGGCGCTCGGTGGTCGAGGCCCGGCCCGAGCGGGCGCGACGGGCGATCCTCTCCCCCGACCGCCACTTGGCCGTCTTCGACCTCGAGCACACCCTCATCGCCTCGAACGTCGTCGACACCTACGCCTGGCTGGCCTCCCGCCACCTCCCGGCGGCGCGGCGACCGGCGTTCGTGGCCGACCTCCTGCGCCAGGCGCCGGGCCTCCTCGCCCTCGACCGTCGGGACCGCGGCGACTTCCTGCGCGCCTTCTACCGCCGGTACGAGGGCGCACCCGCCGCCCGGCTGGAGGACGACGCGTGGGAGCTCTTCCACCGTCAGCTGCTGCCCCGTGCCTTCCCCGGCGGCCTCGCCCGGGTCCGGGCCCACCGGCGGCTCGGGCACCGCACCCTCCTCATCACCGGGGCCCTGGACTTCGTGGTGGCGCCGCTCCGCCCGCTGTTCGACGACATCGTCTGTGCCCACATGGCCGAGCGGGACGGCCGCCTCACCGGCACCCTCGACGAGCTCCCGCCGATCGGGGAGGCCCGCGCCCTGCTGCTCGGCGACTACGCAGCGGCGCACGGCCTGTCGCTCGGCGAGTCCGTCGCCTACGCCGACTCGGCCAGCGACCTCGCCATGCTGGAAGCCGTCGGCTTTCCCGTGGCGGTCAACCCGGAGACCCGCCTGGCAGCGATCGCCCGGCGGCGGGGCTGGCACGTCGAGCACTGGGCCAAGGCGGCCGGGGGCGCGCAGCGGCCGCTGCCCCTCGGGCCGCTCGACGTCCGGCCGCCGGGTGCGGCCGGTCGCCACTCGGCCGGCACGCTGCCCAGCGGGGGGCGGTCGGCATGAGGTCGCTCGTCGTGGAGCGCAACGCGGCCCGCTTCGCCGCCGCCCGGCTCGCCTCGGCGTTCGGCTCCGGGCGCGGCGTCGAGTCCGGGCTCGGCCCGCTCCGCCTGCTCGAGACCGAGGCGCCGGCGTTGCCCGACCCGAGCTGGTGCCGCGTGTCGACGCTCCTCTCGGGCATCTGCGGGTCGGACCTCGCCACCCTCGACGGCCGCAGCTCGCGCTACTTCGAGCACGTGGTGAGCTTCCCCTTCGTCCCGGGGCACGAGGTCGTGGGGTCGATCGAGGACCCCGGCGCCTCCGGCCTGCAGGCGGGTGACCGGGTGGTCCTCGAGCCCGTGCTCGGCTGCGTCGCCCGCGGGATCGACCCGCCGTGCCCCGCCTGCGCCGAGGGCCGCCTCGGCGACTGCGAGCAGGTGGCCTTCGGCCACGTCCGCCCCGGGCTCCAGACCGGCTACTGCGCCGACACGGGCGGCGGCTGGTCGGCGTCCGGGCTGGTCGCCCATCCGTCGCAGCTCCACCGGGTCCCCGACGAGCTGGACGACGCCACCGCCGTGATGGTCGAGCCCACGGCCTGCGCCGTCCACGCCGCCTTCGACGCCGGCGTCACCGAGGGCGCCACGGTCGCCGTGCTCGGCGCCGGGACCCTCGGGCTGGCCTTCACCGCCGCCCTGTCCCGTCTGGCCGCCACCGGGCGGCTCCCCACCCCCGGGACCGTGCTCGTCGGGGCCCGCTACCCCCATCAGCGCCGGTTGGCCGTCGAGCTCGGGGCCACCGACGCCGTCCCGCCGGACCAGCTCCCCCGCGCCGTGCGGCGGCGCAGCCGATCCCTCGCCCTCGGACGGCCGTCGACCGGTGCCCAGCAGCTGACGGGCGGCGCCGAGGTGGTCGTCGACTGCGTCGGCTCGGCGGCCTCCATCGCCCAGTGCCTCGAGATGGTGCGCCCGCGGGGCCGGATCGTCCTCGTCGGCATGCCCGGCAGCGTCCACGTCGACCTGGCGCCCCTGTGGCACCGAGAGGTCACGCTGGCCGGCACCTACGCCTACGGCACCGAACGCCTGGCCGACGGCAGCGGGGCGCGCACCTTCGACCTCGCCTTCGACGTCGTGGCGGCCCAGCGCCTCGGTCGCCTGGTGTCCGCCACCTACCCCCTCGAGCGCTTCGAGGAGGCCGTCGCCCACGCCGCCGGCGCCGGCCGCCGGGGCGCCGTCAAGATCGCCTTCGACCTGCGTCGGCCCCGCCACCGGCCCGCCCGACCCGGCGCAGGACCCCACGCAGGAAGGGAGCCCGCATGAGCCCGCGACCCGGTCTCGTCCTCGAGGTCGACCGCTCGACGCCGCCCACGCTGTTCTGGCACGGCGAGCGGTTCGTGCTCGAGCGCCTCCCCGAGGGCAGCCGCGTGGTCTACGCCCCCGAGCCGCTGGCCGCGCTGGAGGACCCGGTCGCCGCCGTCCGCCACGCCCTGCTGCACCCCGTGGGCGACAGCGAGCCCCTGCCGGCGCTGTTGCGGCCGGGGATGCGGCTCACCATCTGCTTCGACGACGTCTCGCTGCCGCTGCCGCCGATGGCCGCCCCCGACGTCCGGCAGCTCGTGATCGAGCAGGTGCTCGACCTGGCGGCCGCGGCGGGGGTGGACGACGTGGTGCTCGTCGCCGCGCTGGCCCTCCATCGCCGCATGACCGAGGCCGAGCTCCGCCACGCCCTCGGCGACCGGGTCTACGACGCCTTCGCCCCGCACGGATTGCTCACCCAGCACGACGCCGAGGACCCCGACAACCTCGTCCACCTGGGCACCACCGACCACGGCGAGGACGTCGAGATCAACAAGCGGGCGGCGACGAGCGACCTGCTGGTCTATGTCAACATCAACCTGGTGGCCATGGACGGCGGCCACAAGAGCGTGGCCACGGGCCTCGCCAGCTACCGCAGCCTCCGCCACCACCACAACCCCCAGACGATGCGCCACAGCCGGTCGTTCATGGACGCCCCGTCGTCGGAGCTGCACTCGGCCAACTGGCGCATGGGCCGGTTCATCGCCGACAGCGGCGTGAAGGTCTTCCAGATCGAGACCACGCTCAACAACGACGCGTTCCCGGAGCGCTTCGCCTTCCTGCAGAAGCGGGAGTGGGAGTGGTCGCTCCGTGACCGCGCCAGCTACCTGGCCGTCGCCGGGGCCCTGGAGCGCACCCCGGCCCGGCTCGCCCGCCAGGTGCTCCACTCGGTGCGGGCGCCGTACGGGCTCACCTCGGTGCAGGCGGGCGAGGTGGAGGCGGTCCACGCCGTCACCACGGCCAACGTGTGGCGCCAGCAGGGCGTCGAGGTCGACGGCCAGACCGACGTGCTCACGATGGGGCTCCCCTACATCTGCCCGTACAACGTGAGCTCGATCATGAACCCGATCCTCGTGGCGTGCCTCGGGCTCGGCTACTTCTTCAACATGTACCGGGGGCGGCCGCTCGTCCGGGAGGGCGGGGTCCTGATCCTGCACCACCCCACGCGGTGGGAGTTCCACCCCGGCCACCACCCCAGCTACATCGACTTCTTCGAGGAGGTGCTGGCCCAGACGACCGACCCGGTCGAGATGTCGAAGACCTACGAGGAGGCGTTCGCCACCGACCCGTGGTACGTGCACCTCTACCGGACGGGCCACGCCTACCACGGCGTCCACCCCTTCTACATGTGGTACTGGTGCGCGCACGCCTTGGCCCACCTCGGCCGCGTGATCGTGGTCGGCGGCGACCCGGCAGCGGTGCGCCGCCTGGGCTTCTCGCCGGCGAGCAGCCTCGACGACGCCCTCGAGCTCGCCCGCGACGTCGTCGGGCCGTCGCCGACCCTCACCCACGTCCACACCCCCCCGATCCTCATGGCGGACGTCCGGTGAACGGCCTCGCCGGTCTCGGCCGCGGCCGGCGGCCGTTCCCCTTGGGCGCCCCGACGTGGCCCGGCTCCGTCGAGCGCCCGGCACCCGAGCGGCGGGTCGGGCTCGACTACGACCACGAGTGGTCGCGCCGGTACCCAGTGCGCCTGGCCCGGGCGGTGGTGCTCGACAACGTCACCCGACCCGTCGCCCGGCTGGTCGCCCCCACGACGGTCCGTGGCGACGAGCACCTCCGGCACCTCGACCCCCCGGCCATCTTCGTGGCCAACCACGCCAGCCACCTCGACACCCCCCTCCTGCTCACCACGCTGCCAGTGCGCTTCCGGCACCGCACGGTGGTGGCTGCCGCCGCCGACTACTTCTTCGACCGGCAGTGGAAAGCGATGCTCTGGTCCTTCAGCCTGGCCGCGATCCCCATCGAGCGGAGCCGCATCAACCGGCGCTCGATCGACACCGCCGCCGAGCTGCTCGACGACGGGTGGAACCTCGTGATCTTCCCCGAGGGCGGCCGCTCCCCCGACGGGTGGGCGCAGACCTTCCACCCGGCGAGCGCCGCCTACCTCGCCCGCCGCACCGGACGCCCCGTGGTGCCCGTCCACCTGCACGGCACGCGCCACGTGCTCCCCAAGGCGGGCGGCGGCGAGCACGGGGCCCGGCCGGCCGGTGGCTCGGGGACCGAGGCCCGGGGCCGCGGCGGCGTCCGCCGCTCGCCGGTCGCCGTGCTCTTCGGCAGCCCGCTCACCCCCGACGAGGGCGAGGACGCCCGCCGGTTCAACGCCAGGATCGAAGCGGCCGTGGCCGCGCTGGCCGACGAGGTCGCCACCGACTGGTGGACGGCGCGCCGCCGGGCGGCCGCCGGGACGAGCCCTTCCATCCACGGCCCCCAGGCGTCGCCCTGGCGTCGAGCATGGGCCCTGGAGCCGCCCCACGCCGGTACCCCGGCGCCCGAGCGCTGGCCGAGGGAGCGCTGGCCGAGGAACTGAGGGCCTGCACACCGCAGCGCCACCACGATCGCCTATACATCGACCCGTGGAACCGCCGACCACCGAGCCGCCGCCGGAGGTGGTGACCGACGTCGTGACCGACCGCGGCCCGGCCGGTGAGTCCCTGTGGGACCGACGGCCCGACCTCGACCTCACGGTCGTCGTGCCGTACTTCAATCCCGGGACCCGCGTCCGCCAGACGATCGAGGAGCTGGTCGAGACGCTCGCCACCACCGGGGCCACCTTCGAGGTGATCGCCGTCTCGGACGGGTCGACGGACGGCAGCGAGGACAGCCTGGCCGGCCTGCCGCCCGGCGTGGTCCGCAGCGTGCGGCTGGAGGAGAACCGGGGGAAGGGCGAGGCGCTTCGGACCGGGTTCGTCCGGGGACGCGGCCGGTTCCTCGGCTTCATCGACGCCGACGGCGACCTGCCCCCGGACCAGATCGCCGCCATGGCCGCCCTGGCGTCCGGCGCCGGCGACCCTGCCGGCCCCCCCGACGTCGTCCTCGGCTCGAAACGCCACCCCCGGTCGGAGGTCGTCTACCCGCCGTTGCGGCGGATGTACTCGTGGCTGTGGCAGCAGCTCGTGTTCGTGCTCTTCGACCTCCGGGTCCGCGACACGCAGACCGGGCTCAAGCTGGCCCGGCGCGAGGTCCTTGCCGCCGCCCTGCCCCGGATGGTCGAGAAGCGGTTCGCCTTCGACCTCGAGCTCCTCGTGGTCGCCCGGCGCCTCGGCTACCGGCGCTTCGTCGAGGTGCCCGTGCGCATCCGGGAGCGGTTCGGGAGCACGGTGTCGGTGCGGGCGGCCGCCGGGATGCTGCTCGACCTCCTGGCGATCTACTACCGCCTGCACGTCCTGCGGTACTACGACCGCTCCCCCGACGGGGGCTCGCTGGCCGCGCCCCCCGGCACGCGGCCGTCCCCGACTACCTGAGCCGCCGGCCCGCGGCGGCCCACGCCCCACGGGCGCCCGCCGCGCCAGCCGGCGGCCACGCGTCGCACGGTCCTGAGCGCCGGCGACCCCGCCGGGCCACGCGCTGCCGCCAGGCGTTCGGCCCGAAGGGCTTCCTCCTCGGCGTCGTCGATGGGCGCCAGGTCGGTGCCGGTGGCCCACCCGAGCAGGAGGTCGGCGAGGGCGGGGTTGCGGGCCAAGACCGGGCCGTGAAGGTACGTGCCGACGATCCGCTCGCCGATCGCCCCCTCGGTCCAGTCGCCCCCGCCGTTGCCCACCCCGCGCACGACGCGCCCGAGTGGGCGCGCCGCCGGGCCGAGGGTGGTGACGCCCCCGTGGTTCTCGAACCCGGTGAGCTCGGGCACCCCGGCGACGGCGGGCGCCGCGACCAGCTCGCCGACGGCCCGGCGGCCGGTGCCCTTCGCCGTCGTGACGTCGAGCAGGCCGAGACCCTCGTGGGCCCGGCCGTCGGCTCCGGGGAACGACCGCCCGACGATCTGGAACCCGGCGCACACCGCGAGGACCGCCGCCCCGGCGCCGTAGGCCCGGGCCAGGGCGCCGTCCGCCGCCAGGGTCGCTGCCGCCCGCACCTGGGGTCCGTCCTCCCCGCCGCCGAGGCAGTAGACGTCGGCCGTCGGGAGCGGCGTCCCGGACGGCACCTCGACGAGCTCGGCGTCCAGGCCCCGCCACTGCGCCCGGCGGGCGAGGACGACGCCGTTGCCCCCGTCCCCGTACGTGCCGAGGAGGTCCGGCAGCACGACGGCGACGACGAGGCTCACGAGCCCGCCAAGAGGTCGTGGAAGGCGGTGTAGTTGCCGATGAAGTCGACCCTCACGCCGGCGCCCGCCCCGTCCGCCCCCGCCGGACCGGCCGGACCGGCCGGACCGGCCGCGGCCAGCTCGGACGCCATCCGCACGGCGCGGGCGGGGTCCTCCACGGTGCGGTGCGGGACCTCGGCGTAGCGCAGCCGCACCGCCAGGTCCCGGCACCGCTCGCCGGTGGCCACCACCGGGCGTCCCCGCAGCCGCTCGAAGGCCACGTCCCACAGCCAGGAGGGGTCCTTGCCGTCGGCCACCCGGGCGTTGATCCCGACCACCACCGGCCCCTCGCCGGGGCAGACGAGGTCGAGGAGCTCGGCCCACCCGGCGGGGTTCTTGGCCAGCATGAGGCGGGTCGGGACCCCGTGGACGTCTCGTACGGCGAAGCGCCCCGCCACCTCGTCGACCCGGGCCATGAGGGCGAGGGCGCGCCCGGCCGGCACGCCGAGCACCTCGGCGGCGGCGGCGGCGACCACCGCGTTGGCCTCGTTGAAGCGTCCGGGGATCCCGAGCACCACCGGCACCCGGCGCCCGTCGGCGAAGACCGCCGTCGTGCCCGCGCCGTCGTCGGCGTCGTGGGCCATCCAGACGTCGAGGGCCGGGCGGGCGAACCCGCAGGTGCACGCCCACCCCCGGGCGCCGGCGAAATCGATCCGGCCCTCGCAGGCCGGGCACCCGGCTGCGTCCATGCGCCAGCCGAGCCCGGCCCCGACCCACACCACCCGCGCCGCCGCACTCGCGCCCCACACGACGAGCGGGTCGTCGGCGTTGGCCACGACCGTGGTGGCGGGGGCGGCGCCGAGCGCTTGCCGCCAGCGGCCGGCCACCATCCGCACCTCGTTGGTCCGGTCGAGCTGGTCACGCGAAAGGTTCAGGAGCGCCACCACGGCCGGGTGGAGCTCGGCAACGAGCGCCGGGACGTAGCCCTCGTCCGCCTCGAGCACGGCCGCCGCACCCGGCAGGCCGCCAGCCAGGGCGGCGACGTGGCCCTGGGGCATGTTCGAGCCGGTGGCGTTCGTGACCACCGGGCGGCCGCCCTCGGCCACCGCCACGACGAGGAGCCGGGTGGTGGTCGTCTTGCCGTTGGTGCCCGACACGAGCGCCACGTCCCGCCCGGCCGCGAGGCGCTCGAGCAGGTGCGGCTCGACGGCCAGCCCGACCCAGCCGCCGAGGACGGTGCCACTGCCCGCACCCACCCGGCGAGACGCGGCGTTGACGGCGCGCGTCGCGGCGACCGCCGCCCGCGCCCGGGGCGGCAGGGCGCCGGCCGGCCTCACCCGCCCATCCCCGGTCCTGATGCCGGCCAGCCCTGGCCGTCCGCGCCGCCTGGGGTCCCCTTGGTGCCCGGGGGGTAGGTCCGGGCCAGCTCCTCGTCCGTCGGTGCGTGGCGCCGTCGCGCCTCCTCGGGCAGCAGGGCGGCCACGGCCGCCATGAGCACGGCGGTGTCGGTGTGCGGGTCGGCCCTCGACAGCGGGACCGGCGGACCGACCCGGACGACGACCTTGGGCGGCCGGACGACCCGCGTCACGTCGGGCACGCGGGCCGAGCGGGGCCACACGGCCTCGGTGCCCCACAGCCCGACGGGCACCACGGGCACGCCGGTGGCGGCGGCCAGCCGTGCGGTCCCGGACTTGCCGTGGAGCACCGGGTCGAAGAAGGCCTCGCCCCGGGGGATCGTGCCTTGCGGCAGCACGATCACCACCTCCCCGGCCCGCAGAGCCGCCTCGGCCTCGTCCAGCGGCCGGGTCGACCCGCTGCCGCGCTCGACCGGGATCCCCCCGAGCGCCCGGGCCACCCAGCCGAGGAGCGGCACGTCGAAGAGCTCCCGCTTGCCGAGGAAGCGCACCGGGCGGCCGAGCCGGGCTGCGAGGACGGCCAGCGCCGCCACGTCGAAGTAGCTGCGATGGTTCGCCGCCAGGAGCACCGGGCCGTGCCGCGGGACGTGCTCGACGCCGGTGACCTCGAACCGGGCGTACGGGAAGGTCTCGGGGCGGACGAACGGCCGCAGCAGGTGATAGGGCTCGAGGCCGGCCACCGACGGCACGCCGGGCGGCCGGTCCCAGTGCTCGACCGGCCATCGGCGGACGGCCGCGACGACCGCCAGGCTCGGATCGGGGTTGACGGCGTGGGGGAAGCCCACGGCGGCCAGCAGGGGGACGTCGAAGACACTGTCGGAGCACGCGTGGCACGCCCCGAGGTCGATCCGCTCCTCGTCGGCCCACCGGCGCGCCGCAGCCAGCTTCCCGATCCCCCACACGAAGCCGCCGTCCAGCCGTCCCGTGTACCGTCCGTCCACCACCTCGTACCGCGTGGCGAGCACGTCGTCGAACCCGGCGGCGTCGGCGAAGGGGGCGATCATGTCGAGCGGCGTCGTCGTGGCGAGCACGAGGCGCAAGCCCTGGCCCCGGAAGCGAACGAGCAGGCCCGGGGCGAACGGCGCCATGCGCGCCAGCAGGCCGGGGACGGCGCGGGTCCCCGCCCGGCGGACGGCGGCCCGTGTCCACCCCTTGGCGGCCAGCGCCGCAGCGCGGGCGAGGGCCATGGCCGGGAGCGTCTCCCCCACCGCGTCGTAGAGGGCGTAGAGGTAGCGGTCACCCGGGAGCGACCGCCCACCGGGGAGGAGGCCCTCGGCCATCAGGGCCTCATTGAGGGCCGGTCCGCTGGCCCGCCGCAGCAGCGTCCGGTCCAGGTCGACGAACACGGCGGCCACGGCGCCGAGGCTACCTGGCGTCTGGCCCGCCGGCGGCGGCTGCCCGGTCCGGCAGGGCCGCCGGCCCACGCCGTTCGCGACCGGGCCGTTGACGCGGCGAAGGGATCGCCGGGGGGGGTGGCGATCCCTTCGCACGGACCTTCAGAGAACGGAGGGGGGGTTCCGGTGTCCCTGCGGTCTGGAGCCATCTTGCCGGAGGTCGGCAAATCTGTCAAGCAGCTTTATGAGATACTTACAATCTCTTATTACGATGGCAATGATAACCTTCGCGAGCACGTCGGGGGAAAGGCGCCCGTGGACATCAAACACTTGCAAGCACTCGTCGGGATCGCCGACACGGGGGGCTTCTCCGCCGCCGCCGAGCACCTGGGAACCGTCCAGTCCAACGTGTCGGCCCACGTCGCCCGGCTCGAGCGCGAGCTCGGCGGTGCCCTCGTCGACCGGTCGACGAGCCGGCTGACCGAAGAGGGCGAGGTGGTCGTGGCACGGGCGCGGCGCATCATGGCCGAGATGGAGGCCATGGTGTCGGACGTCTTCGCCATGCGCCGCGAGGTCCGGGGCAACGTCCGCATCGGCACGATCGGGACCACCGGGCGCTGGCTGGTGCCCGTCCTGTTCGCCCGCCTCCGGGAGCGGCACCCCGAGGTCCGCATCGCGGTGGCCGACGGGACCAGCACCACCCTCGAGTCCAGCCTCCTCTCGGGGCAGCTGGACCTGGCGATCGTCACCCTCCCGGTGGTCGGCGACGAGCTGTCGGCCTCTCCGCTCTTCGAGGAGGACCTCGTCTTGGTGGTGCCGGCCGACGACCCGCTGGCCGACCGCCCGGGACCCCTCCCCCTGGGCACAGTGGCCGAGCTCGAGCTGCTCCTGCCCATGCCGGGGACCGCGCTGCGGGACGAGATCGACGCCGCGGTGCGCCCCGAGGGCGTCGTGCTGCGGCCCTCGATGGAGCTCGACGGCGTGCGCCTCATCGCCTCCCTCGCCTTCGACGGCTACGGACCGGCCATCCTCCCGGCCACGGCCGTGTCCAACCACCTCCGGGACCGGTTCCGGCTGCTGGCGCTCGAGGGCCTCCCCCGGCGACGGGTCGGGGTGGCGCTGCGGAGCCGAGGCCTCCCCTCGGCACCCACCCGCGCGCTCATCGACCTGCTCTACGCCGTGGTCCAGGACGACGGCGAGCGGCCGGAGGGTGTCCACGCGGCGTTCGCCGACCGCCGGCGGCCCTGATGTCGATCCAGATGTGGATAGGGTCGACCCTGGCCGGCGACGTGCGGGCTGGCGACGTCCCGGCCCCGGGCCTGGGCCGCCCCGACAGAGGAGGACCCGCATGCTGAGCCAGAAGGTCGACCTCGGGGAGCTCGGCGACGCCCGGGCCGTCACCCCGACCTATGCCCGCCGGGGCCTCACCAAGCCGGTGCCGCGCTACGAGCTCCCCGAGGAGGGCATGTCGCCGGGCGACGCCTACCGCCTGATCCACGACGAGCTGGCCCTCGACGGCAACCCCGAGCTCAACCTGGCCACCTTCGTGACCACGTGGATGGACGACGAGGCCGACCGCTTGATGGTCGAGTGCGCCAACAAGAACGCCATCGACTGGGACGAGTACCCCCAGACGGTGGAGCTGCAGGACCGCTGCGTCAACATGCTGGCCCGCCTCTTCCATGCCGGCGAGGACCACCGGAGCGTCGGCACGGCCACCGTCGGGTCCTCCGAGGCGATCCACCTGGCCGGACTGGCCATGAAGTGGCGCTGGCGCAAGGCCCGCCAGGCGGCCGGGCTCCCCGACGACCGGCCGAACCTCGTGATGGGGGGCAACGTCCAGGTGTGCTGGGAGAAGTTCGCCCGGTACTTCGACGTCGAGCCCCGCTACGTGCCGCTCACCGATCAGCGGTTCGTGATCGGCGTCGAGGAGGCGATGGCCATGGTGGACGAGCGGACCATCGGCGTCGTCGGGATCCTCGGCAGCACCTACACCGGCGAGTACGAGCCGATCGCCGAGCTCGACACGGCACTCGACCGGCTGTGCGCGGCCCACGGCTGGGACGTGCCGCTGCACGTCGACGCAGCGAGCGGGGGCTTCGTGGCGCCGTTCCTCCAGCCGAAGCTGGCGTGGGACTTCCGCGTGTCCCGGGTGCGGTCCATCAACGTCTCGGGCCACAAGTACGGGCTCGTCTACCCGGGCGTCGGCTGGGTGGTGTGGCGGGACAAGGAGGACCTCCCCGAGGAGCTCGTCTTCGAGGTCGACTACCTCGGGGGCTCCCATGCCAACTTCGGCCTCAACTTCTCCCGGGGCGCGGCCCAGATCGTCGCCCAGTACTACAACCTGGTCCGCCTCGGGCGGCAGGGCTACACCGAGGTCATGACCGCCCTGGGTGACACGGCCCAGTGGCTGGCCGGCCAGATCGAAGCCATGGGCTGCTTCTCGCTCGTGGGCCCCGGCGACCACCTGCCGGTGGTGTGCTTCCGGCTGGCGGGCGACGAGCCGTTCAGCGTCTTCGACGTGTCCGACCACCTCCGCCAGCGGGGCTGGATCGTCCCCGCGTACAAGATGGCGCCGGACGCCGAGGACGTCGCCGTGCTCCGGGTGGTCGTGCGGGAGGGCTTGAGCGCCGACATGGCGAGCGAGCTGGTCGCCGACCTGCACCACACCGTCGAGCACCTCCGCCAGGCCGCCGCAGCGGTGGCGGGCGGGCCGGCGGCGCCGGCGGCCGTGACGGGCGACGGGCACCACGCGCACGACGGCAAGCCGGCCGGGGCCCCCGCCGGGCGCGGCGGACGGCACGGCCGGGCGGACGTCCACTCCCCCGACCGCGGACCGAAGACCCGTGCCATCTGCTGAGCCGGACCTCGACCTGACGTCGGCGGCCGAGACGGCAGCCGCCGCCCTGGACGCGGCGGCCAGGCTCGGTGCCGCCCACGCCGTCGTCCGCGTCGAGCGGACCCGCTCCCAGGTGGTCGCCCTGCGCGACGGGCGGCTGGAGACGACGGTGGACGACGTCGAGGTGGGCGTCGGCCTCCGCGTGCTCCACGACGGCGCGCTCGGCTTCGCCGCAACCGTGGCCCTCGGCACCGCCGACGCCGCCAGGCTCGGCGCCGTGGCGGTGGACACCGCCCGCACCACCCGGCGCGCCGGCGGACCGGCGGTCGAGCTGGCACCCGAGCCGGCCCACGGGCGGGTCGTCTGGCGCTCGCCCTACCGCACGGACCCGACCGCGGTGCCGCTCGGCGACAAGGTCGCCCTTCTCGCCGACTGGAGCCGGCGCCTGCTCGCCGCTCCCGGGGTCGCGCACGTCGCCGCCCACGTCCTTGCGGTACGGGAGGACAGCTACCTGGCCGACTCGGCAGGGACGGTGGCCGTGCAGCACCGGGTCCGCCTGCACCCGCAGCTCGAGGCCCTGGCCGTCGGCGACGACGGGGACTTCGAGGAGCAGCGCACCCTGGCGCCCCCGGCCGGCCGGGGGTGGGAGTACCTCGGAGGCGAGGGCTGGGACTGGGAGGGCGAGCTGTCCCGGATGCCCGAGCTGCTGGCCCAGAAGCTGCGGTCGCCCTCCGTCGAGCCGGGAACCTACGACCTGGTCATCGCCCCCACCAACCTGTGGCTCACCATCCACGAGTCGATCGGGCACGCCACCGAGCTCGACCGGGCCATGGGGTACGAGGCGGCGTACGCCGGCACGTCCTTCGCCACCCCGGACCGGCTGGGCACCCTGCGGTACGGCGCCGACGTCATGCACGTGACCGGCGACCGCACCGTCGAGCACGGGCTCGCCACCGTGGCCGTCGACCACGAGGGCGTCGAAGCCCAGACGTTCGACCTCGTGCGCGACGGCGTGCTCGTCGGCTACCAGCTCGACCGGTCCATCGCCGCCGAGGCCGGCCTCGGTCGCTCGAACGGGTGCTCGTTCGCCGATTCTCCTCTCCACGTGCCCCTCCAGCGCATGGCCAACGTCTCGCTCCAACCGGCGCCCGGGGAGGGTCCCACCCTCGAGGACCTGGTCGGCGGCGTCGAACGCGGCCTCCTCGTGGAGGGTGACAAGAGCTGGTCGATCGACATGCAGCGCTACAACTTCCAGTTCACCGGCCAGCGGTTCTGGGCCATCCGTGGCGGCCGCCTGGCCGGCCAGGTACGGGACGTGGCCTATCAGGCCACGACGACGGACTTCTGGGGGTCGATGGCGGCGGTCGGCGGTGCGTCCACCTACCTCCTCGGCGGGGCCTTCAACTGTGGCAAGGGCCAGCCCGGCCAGGTGGCGCCCGTGAGCCACGGCTGCCCGGCTGCCCTCTTCGAGGGCGTCCGCGTGCTCAACACCCGCCAGGAGGCCGGACAGTGACGGCGGCCGCCGGGGGCAGGCCGGGAAGCAGCAGGGCGGGGGACCTCCCCCCGGCGCACGAGGTCGTCGAGCAGGTCCTCGGGGCCGCCGGCGACGAGGGCTGCGTGGTGCTGGTGGAGGACGCCTACGAGGCCGAGGTCCGTTTCGCCAACAACCGCACCACCACCAACGGCGTCCGGCGGGACCGCCGGGTGACGGTCGTCCGCATGGTGGGCATGGGCGGCGGCACGGCGGCCGGGGTGGCTCGCCAGGCCGGCGCCGTCGACGCGGTGGCACTGGCGGCGGCGGCCGAGGCCGACGCCCGGGCGTCGGGGCCGGCCGACGACGCCGCGCCCCTCGTGGAGGGCAGCGCCGAGGCGGGGTTCGCCGACGAGTCCCCCCGCACCGATCTCGGGGTGCTGGGCGGGGTCCTCTCCTCGCTGGGTGGGGCCTTCCGTCGGGCCGAGGACGCCAGCCGGCGCCTGTCGGGCTACGCCGAGCACCGGATGGCGACCACGTACCTGGGCTCGTCGACCGGCCTGCGCCGGCGGCACGTCCAGCCGTCCGGCGCCCTGCACCTCGTGGCCCGCAGCGAGGACGGCACCCGCTCGTCGTGGGCGGGGGCGGGCACCGACGACTTCAGCGACGTCGACGTCGAAGCGCTCGAGGCCCAGGTCGGCGAGGGCCTCGCCCGTGCCGGCCGGCGGATCGAGGTGCCCGCCGGGCGCCACGAGGTCATCCTGCCGCCGGACGCCGTGGCCGACCTCATGATCGCCCTGGCCGAATCGGCCGGGGGGCGAGAGGCCGAGGAGGGCCGGACCGCCTTCTCCCGGCCCGGCGGGGGCACCCGGGTCGGCGAGGAGCTGACGCCCCTGCCCTTCCACCTGTGGACCGACCCCCACCAGCCGGGGCTCGAGAGCGCACCGTTCCTCGCCGCCGGGGCCTCCGGTCCGAACGTGTCGGTGTTCGACAACGGGCTCCCGCTCGCCGCGACCGACTGGCTGCGCGACGGCCGCCTCGCCCACCTCGCCTACCACCGGGCCGGGGCGGCGCGGTCGGGCGTGGCGGCGGTGCCGCCACCGTCCAACCTGACCCTCGACCTGCCGGGGGCGGCGGGCAGCGTGGACGACCTCGTCGCCCGGACCGAGCGGGGGCTGCTGCTCACCTGCCTGTGGTACATCCGGGAGGTCGACCCGGCCACCCTCCTGCTCACGGGGCTCACGCGCGACGGCGTCTACGTCGTCGAGGACGGGGAGGTGGTGGGGGCCACGACCAACTTCCGCTTCAACGAGAGCCCGGTGGGCGTGCTGGCGCGGACGATCGAGGCCGGGGGGGTGCGCCGCTCGCTCGGGCGCGAATTCGGCGAGTGGATGAACCGGACGGCGATGCCGGCCCTGCGGGTCGGCGACTTCAACATGTCGTCGGTCAGCCAGGCGAGCTGACCCGGCCCCCGTGCCCGCCGTGCGGGCGCCCGGCCGCCGCCAGCAACGAGGCCACCGCCACCGTCACCGCCTCGGCCATCGGCAGGTGCAGCGCCTCGTTGGGACCGTGGGCGTTGCTCCCGGGGCCGAGCACCCCGGTGGCCACCAACGGCACGCCCGGGAACCGGCGTGCGAGCATCGAGAGGAACGGGATGGTCCCGCCCTCGCCGTAGGACGCCGGCTCCCGGCCGAAGCACGCCACGGACGCCGCCGCCAGCGCGCCAGCCACCCACGGCGCCGGCGCGGGGGCGATCCACCCGTCGGCCGGCGCCTCGACGCCGACCGTCACCGTGGCGCCCTCGGGTGGGTCGTCGCCGAGGGCCCGCCGGAGGGCGTCGGCAGCCCGGCCGGCGTCCACCGTCGGGGGGATCCGGACCGACAGCTTGGCCCTGGTGAAGGGCCGCAGCACGTTCCCGCCGTCGGCGACCGCCGGCACGCCGTCCATGCCCGTGACGGCCATGGCGGGTGCCCACGCCCGGGCCACCAGCCGGTCGGCCTCGGTGCCACCCGACAGCCGCAGGCCCGGCACGGCCGGGAGGGTGGCCGACACGGCACCGGGCAGCTCGGCAGCCACCGCTTCGAGCGCCCGGCGGTGGGCGTCGGGCACCTCCGCCCGCAGCTCGGGCAGCAGCACCTCGCCCGTCGCCGCGTCCTCGACCCGGGCGAGGAGGTGGCGCAGGACCCGGAACGACTCGGGCACCACCCCACCGGCCAGGCCGCTGTGCACGCCCTCGGTCAGCACGTCGACTCGCACGTCCACGATCACGACCCCTCGCAGGGAAGCGGTCGTCCACAGCCGGTCGTAGGTGAGGCATCCCGAGTCCAGGCACACCACCAGCTCGGGCCGCCCGATGCGCCCGGCCAACGCCTCGAGGTGCTCGGGGAGGTCGGGGCTCCCGCTCTCCTCGCTGGCTTCGATCAGCACGACCACCCGGGGACGGGTGACGCCCTCGGCCGACAGCACCTCCAGGGCGGTCACGGCGGCAAACAACGCGTACCCGTCGTCGGCCGTCCCCCGGCCGTAGAGCAGGTCCCCCTCGCGGACCGGCTCGTAGGGACCGAGGCCGTCCCGCCACTGCCCGAGCGGTGGCTGCTTGTCCAGGTGGCCATAGACGAGGACGGTGGGCGCGCCGTCGGCCGCCCCGGGGGCTTGGACCTCGGCCGCGCCGGAGGCCGGGACGTCGACCAGCAGGACCGGCGTGCGTCCCGGCGGCGCCACGACCTCCACGGTGCACCCCGGCAAGTCCCGGGAACGGCACCATCCTGCCAGGAGGTCGGCCGCCGCCCGCAGGTGCCCTGCCTGTTCCCAGGCGGCGTCGTACGCCGGCGAGAGGCACGGAACGCGCACGTAGTCGGCGAGGGTCGAAAGGACGGTGCCTTCGAAGCGCTCGTGCACGGCGGCCCGCCAGCGCCCGAGGTCCGTGACGACGTCGTTCGCGGTCATTGCCGCCGAACCTACCCGAGGGCGCCGCGGGACCGAAGGGCCCGACGCCGGGCCCGATGCCACCGAAGGGCCCGACGCCGGGTCGGGCGCCGCGCGCCGAACTGTGCCACCGTGGGCGGGTGCCGAGCACCGACGACACCCAGCTCCCCTCCGCCTTCGCCGACCCGCCGGTGGCGGCGGTACGAGACGCCGTGACGCGCGCCCTGGCCGAGGACGTCCTCCCGCTGGGCGACCTGACGGCGTCCCTCGTCGATCCCCGGCACCGCGCCACCATGCGCCTCGTGGCGCGCAGCGCCGGGGTGGCGGCGGGGCGCCGCTGTGCCCTCGAGACGTTCCACCAGGTCGACACCGGCGTCCGCGTCGACTGGCCAACCCCCGACGGCGCGCCGGTCCAACCCGGCACCGTCCTGGCCGAGGTCGAAGGGTCCATGGCGTCGATCCTCACCGCCGAGCGCACCGCCCTCAATTTCGTGTGCCACCTGTCGGGGATCGCGACCGCCACCCGGCGCCTGGTGGACGCCGTCGTCGCCGCCAACCCGGCGACGCGGGTGCTCGACACCCGCAAGACGCTCCCCGGGTTGCGCGCCCTGCAGAAGGCGGCGGTCCGGGCCGGCGGCGGCACCAACCACCGGGGGAGCCTCTCCGACGCCGTGCTCGTGAAGGACAACCACCTCGGCGGCCTGACGATCGCCGGTGCCGTGGGGCTGGCCCGCACGCGTTGGCCAGGGCGCATGGTCGAGGTCGAGTGCGACACGTTGGACCAGGTCGAACAGGCCGTGGCGGCCGGTGCCTCGGTGATCATGCTGGACAACATGGGTCCCGAGCAGGTCGCCGAGGCGGTGGCGCTCGTCCGTTCGTCGGGCGGCCCCGGCGTGCTGGTCGAGGTCTCGGGTGGGGTGACCCTGGCCACCGCCCCGGCGTACGCCGCGGCCGGCGCCGATCTCGTGTCCGTCGGCGCGCTGACCCATTCGGTGCAGGCCCTCGACGTCGGGCTCGACCTCGTCGCCGTTCCCGCCACCCCGGCGCCGCCCGAGCCCTGACCGGCGGCCCGAGCCGGGAGCCGGCCCGGGCCGCGACGTGCTCACCGGGGTAGGATCCCCTCTGCGATGGCACGACCGATCTGGACCGGCTCGCTGGGGTTCGGGCTGGTCAGCGTGCCGGTCGGCCTGTTCGCCGCCACCGAGGACCACGCCGTCCACTTCCACCAGCTCGAGCGGGACACCTCGGATCGCATCCGCTACCGGCGGGTCAACGAGCGCACGGGCGAGGAGGTGCCGCGCGACCGCATCGTGCGGGGCGTGGACCTCGGCAACGGCGAGTACGTCGTGCTCGACGACGACGACCTCGAGGCCATCGCCCCCGAGCGCTCGCGCACGATCGAGATCGCCGACTTCGTCGACCTCCACGAGATCGACCCCGTCTTCTTCGAGACCACCTACTACCTCGGCCCCCGCGGCGACGCCGCCAAGAGGGCGTACGCACTGCTGCGGCGGGCCATGGAGGACACCGGCAAGGTCGGCATCGCGGTGTTCGTCCTGCGCGGCCGGGAGCGGGTGGTCGCCGTCCGACCCGACAGCGACGTGCTGGCCCTCGAGACCATGTTCTTCGCCGACGAGGTGCGCGACCCCCGCAAGGAGCTGCCCGAGCTGCCCGGCGACGTCGACTTCTCCGAGCGCGAGCTGCACACGGCCCAGCTCCTCATCGAGTCGCTGGGCACGGACTGGGACCCCACCCGGTACCGCTCGTCCTACCGGGACGCGCTGAACGACCTGATCGACCGCAAGCGGCACGGGGAGACCATCCCCGCCGCCCGCGAGCCCGAGCGGGTGGCACCCGTCGTCGATCTCATGGACGCCCTCAACGCCAGCCTCGAGGCCTCCCGGCGCGGGGGACGGGGAGCCGCCGTCGGCGCGGCGGGTGGCGGTGGCGGTGGCGGTGGCGGTGGCGGGAGCGGTGGCGGTGGCGGTGGCGGGAGCGGTGGCGGGAGCGGTGGCGGTGGCGGTGGCAGGAGCAGGGGCGGGTCCTCGAGGCGTCGCCGGGAGAGCCCCGCCGGTACCGGCACCGTGGCGGGCGCCGAGGCACGTGCGGGGAAGTCTCGCGGCGCCGGGCAGGGCGCCGCCGACAACGGGGCACGCGACGGCGGGAGCTCGTCGGGACGCGGCGGCCCGCCCGCCGCGGACTTCGGGGCAATGACGAAGGCCGAGCTCATGAGCCGCGCTTCGCACCTCGGCATCGCCGGGAGATCGAAGATGGACCGCGACGCCCTGGAGCGCGCGGTCCGCAGCGCCTCCCGACGCCGGGCCTCCTGACTCCCGCCCCCGACCGGCTCACCTGCGGGCAGCTGGCGCGGCTCAGCGCCGGCGCTTGCGGGCCGGAGGGACACCGACAAGCGGTGCGAAGAGGTCGCCTGTCGTCTCGACGCGCTCCAGGACGCCGTCGAGCTCGAAGGCGAGGCCGGCGGGATCGCCCGTCCGTTCGCAAGCCTCGACCTCCTCCCAGCGGACCGGGGTGGACACGGTCGGTCGGGGGCGAGCGCGCAGCGAGTAGGCCGCCACCGTGGTCTTCGACGGGTGGTTCTGGCTCCAGTCGACGAGGACCTTGCCGGGCCGGAGGTCCCTGCGCATGTTGGAGACGACCTCGTCGGGCAGGGCACGCTCGGCGGCACGGGCGAAGCGATGCGCGAGCTCCCGTGACGCGGCACCCGGCCGCGGCGGGTCCAGCCGCGTGTAGAGCTGCAGGCCCTTGGAGCCGCTCGTCTTGGGGTACACCTCGAACCCCTCGTCCGCCAACGCCTCTCGAAGCCACAGCCCGACCCGGCAGCACTCGACCATGCCCGCCGGGTCCCCGGGGTCGAGGTCGAACACCATGAGGTCGGCGTCGCCGTAGGCGTGCGACGGCGGGTCCACCCTCCACATGGGGACGTGGATCTCGAGGGCGGCCAGGTTGGCGGCCCACACGAGGCCCGCCACGTCGCACAGCAGGATGTAGCGGATGTCGCCGTCCCCACCCTGAGCGCGACGTTGGACGGCCGCCGTCGGGACCCATTCCGGGCGACCCCGGGGTGCGTTCTTCTCGAAGAAGGACGGGCCTGTGGCCCCCTCGGGGAAGCGGCGCAGCGTGACCGGTCGGTCCCGCAGGTGCGGGAGCATGACGGGCGCGATCTGCGCGTAGTAGGCGAGGACGGCCGCCTTCGTCACACCCGCCTGCGGGTAAAGGACCTTGTCGAGGTTGGACAGGGCGAGGCGACGTCCGTCGACCGTTGCGTACCGCCGGCCGCCGTGGGCCGAGGCGCCGACGGAAGCGTCGAGGACGTCGCTCGCCACCTGCTCACCCGACCGACGAGCGCCGCCGGGTCTCGGCGAGCACGTCGAGGAACGTGCTGCAGAAGGCGGGCAGGTCGTCAGGCTTGCGGCTCGTGACCAGCACGTTGGGGCCCCTCGGGCACACCTGGACCTCCTCGTCGACCCACGTGCCCCCGGCATTGCGGATGTCCGTCTGCAGGCTGGGCCACGACGTCAGCGTACGCCCGCGCACGAGGTCCCCCTCGATGAGCGTCCACGGCCCGTGGCAGATCACCGCTGCCGGCTTCCCGGCGGCGAACATGGCTCGGACGAGCTCGACCGCGGGCCGGTCCATACGGAGCTGATCCGGGTTGGCCACGCCACCGGGGAGAACGAGCGCGTCGAAGGCGTCGCCGTCGACCTCGCTCGTCACCCAGTCGACCGGGAACGTCTGCGCCTTGTCGAGGTGGTTGAACGCCTGCACCTCGCCCGAGCCGGGCGCCACCCGCTGCGGCCGGCCGCCAGCTTGCCGCACTGCCTCCCACGGGCGGGTCATCTCCACCTGCTCGACGCCCTCGTTGGCCATCACGAACGCCACGCGCATCCCGTCGATGTTCGGGGTTGCCATCTCTGTCTCCGTTCTCGTCGTCTTGTCGTCTTGCCCTCTTGCCTTGGGCCGGTCGTGCGGTCGGCCTCGGCCGCGCCGGGGTCGGCGTCACGTCCCGCTGCCGGCACCGGCCCACCCGGGGCCCGGATTGCGCCGGGGGCGTGCGGTCCTAGGAGACCCTGGCCGCCGAGTCCCGCATCTTGTCGATCAGGGCGGCAACGGGCCCGAGCACCACATTGCCCGGGGGGGTGTCCGGCGAGTGCGGGTGGGGGTGGGTGGGCGCCGCCTCCTTCGCTTTCGTGTACCGAGCACCGAGCTCGACGCGCTGCTCGGCCGGCACCGCGTCCCGCAGCATCGTGAACGCCGACGTCTCCTCGGCCTTGGCGTGCGTAACGACGGCCGAGCGGAGGGTGATCACCTGCCGGGCGAACCCGTCGCTCTCGGCGTCCATCTTCTCCATCTTGGCGAGCCTCTCCTCTGCTTCCGCCTGCTCGGAGATCCTGGTGTCGGCGATCCGGTCGCCCCCCGGCAGGTCCCGCAACGCGGGGTACACCACCAGCTCCTCTGCCACCTCGTGGCGCACCAGCTCGTGCGTGAGCTGGCAGAAGAGCTCCTTTCGTCGCGTCGGGCTCACGCTGTCGAACTCGCCGAGCAGCAGCTCGACCTGACGATGGTCGGCCTCGAGCAAGTCCAGGAGGTCGGCGGGGGTCTCGCGCATCGGTGCTCCCTTTCGTCGATCGTCGGTGTCGATCCTCCGTCCAGCGGGACGGTGTCCAACGGGACGGCTTCATGGCGGCGGCATGCACTTCGCCGAGCCGCCGCCAGCGGCCAGTGGCCACGGCTCGCCATCTCGTCTCCCGTCTTCGATACCCGGCCAGCGGTCCCGACAACCTGAACGCCGGTGGGTCCCGAGGGAGTGCCGGCGGGTGTCGAGGGAGTTAGGTCGGCGAGGCCCAGGGGTAGGACCGGTGCTGCCGGCGGGTGGACCGCCGACGGAGGGGAACGGCCCAGGTCGGATCCCCGGCACGGGAGGCTGGATGACCACCGAACTGCTCGCAGCCGAGGCCGACGCGGTCGGCGAGGTACCGTCGGATCTTTCCGCCGACATGCACCATGTTGGCTCCGTCTGCGTGCTGCGCCTCGACGGTGCGCTGCACACCGGGTCGCTGTCGGCGGTCCAATGCCAGTTCGAGCGCCTGGGGCGGACGCCGTGCGGCTGCGTCGTCCTCGACCTCTCGGCGGTCTCGGGCATCGACCCGGCCGGCGCTCGGCTGCTCACAGGCCTCTTCCACTACGTGGTCGGCCGGGGTGGACACCTCCGGGTGGTCGGTGAGCGACCGGAGCTCAGCCGCGCCCTGGCAGGCACCGCCCTGCACGCCGCGTGAGAGCGGGCGTCACGGAGCCCCGGGGCCATCCTGGAGCGGGCCACGGCGTCCACTGCGACGAGCGAGCCGACCACTACCAGCCGGCAGCGGCCCAGGATGCGTGGCAGCGCACCCTCGGATGGCTCGGCCGCCACGTGGCGAAGTAGCCACACGGCCGCGGGCGACGGCCGTCAGCTCCGGGGCACATCCTTCCAGGGCACGTCCTTGTCGGCACGCGGCTCACCGGGCAAGCCGAGGACCCGCTCGCCCAGGATGTTGCGCATGACCTCCGACGTCCCGCCCTCGATCGAGTTGGCCCTGGCACGGAGGAAGGACTTGCGGACGTCGACGGCGGCGCCGAACCCGACCTGCCCGGGCCGGACCTTGGGGTAGTCCGACCCGTACAGCATCCCGTCGGCACCAAGCAGGTCGACGCACAGGTCGAAGATGCGCTTGTTCTCCTCGGCGAAGGCCAGCTTGGCCACCGAGCCCTCCGGCCCGGGCGTCCCGGCGCGACGCGCCACCGAGGCCCGCAGGTTGGTCAGGCGGGCCACCTCCTGGCGCACCCAGGCGGCCAGCAGGCGGTCCCGCAGCACGGCGGCGTGGGCCGAGCCGTCCCCCCGCCAGCGCTCCTGCCACAGGCGGACGGCCTCGGCGATCGGCCCCCGGCCCCGCGGGGCGACGTTGCCGCCGATGGCCACCCGCTCGTTCATCAAGGTGGTGACCGCCACGCGCCAGCCGTCGCCCACCGCCCCCAGGCGGGCGCCGTCGGGCACGCGGGCATCCGTGAAGAAGACCTCGTTGAACTCGGCTTCCCCCGTGATCTGGTACAGCGGCCGGACCTCGACACCCGGGCCGCGCATGTCCACGAGGAAGCACGTCATTCCCTGGTGCTTGGGCAGGTCCGGGTCGGTGCGCGCCAGCAACAGGCCGTAGCTCGCCAGGTGGGCGAGCGTGGTCCACACCTTCTGGCCGTCGAGGAGCCACTCGTCACCGTCCCGCGTCGCCCGGGTGGCGAGGCTGGCCACGTCCGAGCCGGCGCCCGGCTCGCTGAAGAGCTGGCACCAGATCTCCGCGCACGTGAACAGGGGACGGAGGTACCGGCGCTTCTGCTCGTCGGTCCCGTGCGCCACGATGGTGGGGGCCACCATGCCGTAGCCGATGACGTTGCGCAGCGCCGGCTGCGGAGCCCCCGCGCCGGTCAAGCGGGCCAGCACGCGCTGGTGGAGCTGGGGGCGCAGGCCGAGCCCGCCGCAGCCCTCCGGATAGTGGACCCAGGCGAGCCCGCGGTCGAACTGGGCGCCCCACAGCTCCCCGTCGGGCACCTCGCCGGGAGGGAAGTCGGCCAGGAGCTGGTCGACCAAGGCGTCGACCCGCTGGGCTTCGGCGGCCGGTGCGTCGGCCGCACCCTCGGTCGCCGCTCCGGTCGTGGACGTCTCGGCGGTCATCGGTCCCTCTCCTCCCGGTGGTGGACGCCCTATTCTTCCGCGCCCGGCTCCCCCGGTGCCGGTTCACGAGCGACGTCGTCGCGCCGGGCGATGACGTGCAGGTCGATCCCCTCGGCCGCGGCCGACCGGAGCATCTTGTTCACGACCGAGCCCCGCCGCCACTCGTCGAAGCGGCTCCGGCGGGTCGCCCCCACGACGATCTGCGTCGCCTGCTGTCGGAGGGCCTCCTCGACGACCGCCTGGGCGGGATCGTCACCCTCCACCTCGAGCCACTCGCCACCCACGTCGGCGACCAGCCGCCGCAGCGAGGCCAGCGCGTCGCCCTCCGCCACCGGACCTTCCTGCTCGACGTCCCGCACGTGGACCGCCAGCAGCTCGCCCTTGGCCCGCCGGGCCATCCGGGCTGCCCGGCGGACGACGCCGTCGCTGCCCGGGGCTCCCGTGACGGCCACGAGGATCCGCTCCGTCGTGTCCCAGACCGAGCCCTGCCGATGGGTGTCGAGAAAGCGCAGTAGCTCCTCCTCGGTCTCGTCGGCGACGAACCGCAGGGCCAGCTCGCGCAGCGCCACCAGGTTCTCCGTGCGGAAGAAGCCGGTGAGGGCCGTCGGGACCTTGTCCGCCGGGTAGACGTTGCCGTGCAGCATCCGGCGCCGGAGCTGGTCGGCGGAGGAGTCGATGAGCTCGACCTGGTCCGCCTTGCGCACCACCCAGTCGGGGACCCGCTCTCGGATGGCGACGCCGGTGATCCGTTCGACGGCGTCGGCCAGGCTCTCCAGGTGCTGGATGTTGACGGTGCTGATGACCGCGATGCCGGCGTCGAGGAGCTCGAGGACGTCCTCCCAGCGCTTCTCGTACCGCCCGGAGCCCGGGACGTTCGTGTGGGCCAGCTCGTCGATCAGGACGACCTCGGGGCGTCGTGCCAGCACGGCGTCGAGGTCCATCTCCTCGAACACGGCGCCGCGGTACTCGACGACCTTGCGCGGGACCACGGGGAGGTCCCGGACGAGCTCGGCGGTATGAGCCCGGCCATGGGTCTCGACGAACCCGATCACCGCGTCGGTTCCCCGCCGGTGGCGCCGGTACCCCTCGTCGAGCATGGCGCAGGTCTTGCCCACCCCGGCCGCTGAGCCCAGGTAGAGGCGGAACCGACCCGCAGGACGGACGGCTTCCGCGGACTCCCGGTCGACGACGGCTTCTTCGGTCATGGGGCAATTGTGCCGAACGGCTCGGCCCTGCAGCGGATCGGCCCGCCTACACTCCCGAGGGGGCCTTCCACGGAGGTCGGCGCGTGCGCAGCAAGGTAGTGGGGGCGGTGGTGGCGGTCGCGGGGATCGCCCTGCTCGGCGCGGCGATGCTGCCACTGCGCGCCCACCTCTCGGTCGCCACCTCCGCTCTCGTGCTGGTCATGCCGGTAGTGGCCGGCGCCGCCATCGGCGGGCTGTCCAGCGGCGTGGTGGCGGTGGCCGCGGGGTTCGTCGCCTACGACGTCCTCTTCATCCCGCCCTACGGCACCCTGACGGTCGGTGCACCCCAGAACTGGGCGGCACTCGGCGTCTACGCCGTGGTGATGCTGATCGTCTCCCGTGTGGTCGCCTTCCTCCACCAGGCCCGCAGCGAGGCCGGTCGTCACGAGGAGGCCACCCGGCGCCTCTACCTGCTCTCGGACCTCCTCATCGGGGACCAGGCGGTGACGGGCGTCCTCGAGGTGATCGCCACGACCGTCCACCAGCTCTTCGGCGCCCGGTGGGTGGCGGTGCTCCTGCCGACCGACGACGGCGAGATCGCCGATGGGACAGCCCCGGCCGCGCCCGGACCACCCGACCGGCGGGCGTCGGGAGGTTCCAGCCTGCAGGTCGCGGCCACCGCCGGCGAACCGCTCAGTGCAGAGGAGCTGGCGTCGCTCCGGCCGGTCGCCGGACGCGCCGAGCACCTGCAGTGGCGGGGTCGCGGGGAGACCGTCGTGCGGGTGACGCTCTCGGCGCGCACCGGGCCGATCGGGCTCGTGGCCATGGCCGGCCCCCCGCTCGACGAGCACGACATGGAGCTGCTCACGACGTATGCCAACCAGGCGGCGCTCGCCCTCGAACGGAGCCAGCTGCGAGAGCAGGCGTTGCGCAGCGAACTGCTGGCGGAGGTCGACCGCCTCCGGGGCGCCATGATCGGTGCCGTGTCCCACGACCTCCGCACGCCCCTGGCGTCGGTGAAGACCGCCGTCACCGCCCTCCGCCGAGAGGAGCACCGCACGGACACCGCGCTGAGCGCCGACGACCGCGCCGAGCTGCTGACCCTCGTCGAGGAGCAGACCGACGCGCTCGACCGGCTCGTGGCCAACCTCCTCGACATGACCCGGATCCAGGCGGGCGCCCTCGAGGTGCGACCGGAGATCGTGCCGGTGCCGGACGTGATCGACGGTGCCCTGCGGGCGAGCGCCGTGCCTGCCGCCGACGTGCGTGTGGACCTGCCCGACGACCTGCCGCCGGTCCTCGTCGACCAGGTGCTGATGGAGCAGGCCCTCGCCAACCTGCTCGACAACGCCGCCCGGCACTCTCCCGAGGGTGCCTCCGTCGAGGTGGCGGCGGCCCACGGTGAAGGAGTGGTCCAGGTGACGGTGACCGACCGCGGGCCAGGGATCCCGGCCGGGGACCGCGAGCGGGTCTTCCAGATGTTCAATCGTTCGACCGGCGGGGGACGGGCCGGGCTCGGCCTGGCCATCGCCAAGGCGTTCGTGGAGGCGCACGGTCAGTCCGTGCGGGCGGAGGACGCACCCGGGGGTGGCGCCCGGCTGGTGATGACCCTCCCCGCCGCCGCCGACCCGGCGGACGTGCCGTGAGCACGGCTCCCGTTCCTGCCGGCGAGCGGCCCGCACGGATCCTCGTCGTCGACGACGACCCCGCGCTCCTCCGAGCCATGCGGATCGCCCTCGCCGCGCGCGGCCACGACGTGGTGACCGCCCGGACCGGCGAAGCCGGGATCACCCAGGCGTCCCTCACCCACCCCGACGTCGTGATCCTCGACCTCGGCCTGCCCGACGTCGACGGGGTCGAAGTGTGCCACCGCTTGCGGCAGTGGTCCGACGTCCCGGTCCTCGTCCTCTCCGCGGCGGGCGCCGAGTCGAGCAAGGTCACCGCCCTCGACGCCGGGGCCGACGACTACGTCACGAAGCCCTTCGGCATGGCCGAGCTGGAAGCGAGGCTGCGCGTGGCATTGCGCCGCTCACGGGGGGCACGGCCCGAAGCCCCGACCGAGGTCGAGGTCGGCCCGATCCGGCTCGACCTCGTGCACCACATGGCGACCGTCGCCGGCACGGCGCTCGACCTCACGGCCAAGGAGTTCGACCTGCTCGCCTTCCTCGCCGGCCACGCCGGCAAGGTCTGCACCCACCAGATGATCCTGCGTGAGGTGTGGGGCTCGTCGTACGGCGCCGAAGCACACTACCTGCGGGTCTACGCCCACCGCCTGCGCCGCAAGCTGGGGCCGGCCGGGGCCCTGCTGCGGACCCAGCCGGGCATCGGCTACCAGCTGGCGGAGGACGAAGCGGCCGGCGGGTCGGAGAAGCGGTAGAGGGGGTTGCGCAGCACCCGCCGGCCACGCTGCTGCCCCACCGTGCCTTCGACGGCGAGAGAGATGCCGGGCTCGACCCCCGCCACCATCTCGCGGCCGTCCCAGCACACCGTGACGCACCCCGTCGCGTCCTCGAGCTCGGCCTCGAACCTCGCGCCGCCCGGACCGGTCCGGGACCGGACCCGGCGCACGACCCCCGTCACCACGGCGCGCCGCCGAGGCCGCGCCTCGGCGGCCGACCGTGCCACCGGCCGACCGCCCCACTCTCGGGCACCGTCAGGGAGCCACGGGGTCACCGGAGCTTCGCCAGGGCCTCGTTGAGCTGGAGGACGTTCACGATCGACGAACCGAGGAAGCCGAGCTGGGGCCCTTGCGTCTCCTTGCTCACCAGCGCGCGCAGGCGTGCCGGGGAGATGCCCGTGGCCCTCGCGACCATGGGGATCTGCGCCAGCGCGTCCTGGGGCGTGATGTCCGGATCGAGACCGCTCCCCGACGTGGTCACGAGGTCCTCGGTCGGCTGGACACCCACGGCGTGCCAGGCCTTCACGAGCGCCTTCACGTCTGCGAGGAGGACCCGGGAGCGCGGGCCCAGGTTGGCCGGGCCGGAACCGCCCGGCTTGCCGTTGGCCACGAGGGGGTTGTCGGGGTCCGGCCGCCCGTGGAACCACTGCGGATCGAGGATCTTCGTCGTCGAGTAGCCGTTCCAGTTCTGGCCGATGATCGCCGAACCGTTCCGGCCGATCGATCCGTTGGCCTGGTACGAGAAGAAGGCCTGGGCGACACCCGTCCCGGCGAACCCGTAGGCGAAGCCGAGGAGCGCGATGAGCACCAGGGCCAGCAGCAGCGAACGGCGCACGTAGGTGAGCATCCGGAGACCTCTCAGTACCAGTGGACGGCCGTGAGGAACAGGTCGATGAGCTTGATGCCGGCGAACGG
>DAHUZJ010000111.1 GCA_027306585.1 Acidimicrobiaceae bacterium
TTCGCGGCCGACCGGGCAGCGGTGGTCGCCGTGTGGCTGTGGTGCACGGGCACGGACGGTGTCGCCGAGCTCACGCCGGACGAGCAGGCCGGCCTTTCCGCCGCCACCACGGTCGTCCCCGTCGGCACGGCCGACCAGGCCGTCCGCCTGCGCCTGGCCGAGCGGATCGGGCGGCGCCGGGCGCTGGCGGAGGGCGATCGCTGGGGCCTGTGGACCGTCCCGGTGGAGGCGGTCGAAGCGGTCCTCGATGCCGCCCTCACGCGGCGCATGCGGTCGGGGCAGGCTCGGCCGCCCATCGTGGCGTGAAGATCCGCGGATTCGACGGGCACTCCGGGAATAGTTGATCTTTCAACCTCGTTGATCGGGAGGAGTACCAACCGATCCTCGAGGAGGCAACATGAGCAGCACCATCCCGGCAGGTTCCTACGACATCGACCCCGCGCACAGCCGGATCGGCTTCGTGGCCCGCCACGCCATGGTCACCAAGGTCCGCGGGGCGTTCAACGAGTTCGTCGGCAAGGGGACCTTCGACGCCCAGGACCCGTCCCGCTCGAGCTTCGAGCTGACGATCCAGGCCAAGAGCGTCGACACCCGCAACGCCGACCGGGACGCCCACCTACGGGGCAACGACTTCTTCGACATGGACACCTACCCGGAGATCCACTTCGTCAGCACGACGGTGGCCGCGCTGGACGACGCCCATTTCCAGGTCACTGGCGACTTGACCATCAAGGGGACCACGAAGGCGATCACCTTCGAGCTGGAGCACACCGGTTCTGCCACTGACCCGTTCGGCAACGAGCGGATCGGCCTCGAGGGCTCGGTGACCGTCAACCGCAAGGACTGGGGCGTGAACTGGAACGCCGCGCTGGAGGCCGGCGGCGTCCTGGTGAGCGAGAACGTGACCTTGGAATTCGAGGTCTCGGCCATCAAGCGGGCGTGATGGACCCGTGCGCCGGCCGGCCCCGGCTCGGCCGGCGCACGGTCCACCTCCGGACGCTGACCCCGTGATCGGCCCCTGGCTCACGGACGCCGAGCAGGAGGCGTGGCGGGGCATGTTGCGCATGTCGGCCCGCCTCAACGCCGCGCTGGGCCACGACCTGGCCGAGCACAGCGAGCTGTCGTCGGCCGACTACGCCGTCCTCGTGCACCTCACCGACGAGCCGTCGGGACGCCTGCGCGCCTACGAGCTGGGTCAGGAGCTCGGCTGGGAGAAGAGCCGCGTCTCGCACCAGGTGGACCGCATGGTGCGCCGAGGGCTGGTCACGCGTGAACGGTGCCCCAGCGACCAGCGCGGGCTGTTCGTGGCCCTCACGGACGATGGGCGCCGGGCGCTCGACGCCGCGGCGCCTGCTCACGTCGCCGCCGTGCGGCGCCTCTTCGTCGACCGCTGCACCCCCGAGCAGCTGGCGACGCTGGTCGACATGTCCCGCGCCGTGCTCGACGCCCTCAGCCGGGAGGCGCCAACGCCTCCAGCACCCGATGCGCGTGGCGGACGGACGCCGCCGGATCGGCATCGGGCGACCCCACCAGCGGATCGAAGTTGAGGTCGACGAACGTCTCGGTGATCCCGGCAGCCGCCAGCCGGCCGAGGTCGCCGCGGATCTCCTCCAGCGACCCGACGAGCGGCGCCCGCTCGCCCTCGCGGACCCTGACGACGCCGCGGCAGACCATGCGCAGGGCGCCGGGATCTCGCCCCGCTGCCTCAGCCGCGGCCCGCACCACGCCCACGGAGCGGTCGATGGTGCTCAGGTCGGCGCGGCTGCTGCTGATCCACCCCGACGTGAGCCGTCCGGCCCGCCGCAGGACGACGTCGGCTCCGCCACCCAGCAGGATCGGGGGGTGCGGGCGCTGCACGGGCCGGGGCGCCACCCGTGCCGGGGGCACCCGGTAGAACGGGCCGCGGTACTCGACGGGGTCCTCGGTCCAGATGGCCTCGAGGCAGTGCAGGAAGTCCTCCGTCCGCGCCCCGCGGTGCTCGAACGGCACGCCGACGGCCTCGAACTCCGGAGGGAGCCAGCCGTTGGCAATGCCGACGTCGAGCCGCCCCCCGCTCAGGTGGTCGATCGTGGTGAGCATCTTGGCCAGCAGGATCGGCGAGAAGAAGGGGGCGTTGACGACGGCGAGGCCGAGGCGGGCGGTGCGCGTCTGTCCCGCGAGATAGGCGATGACGGCGATCGGATCGTGCACGGACCGGTACGGCGGATGCAGCTCCTCGCGCCCCTCGGCGTCGACCGGCGACAGCAGGCGCTGGTAGTCCCACAACGACCGATAGCCGAGCTCCTCGGCCCGGCGGCAGAGCTCGACGCAGCGCTCCGGGGTGGCCCACGAGCCGGACACGGGGATGGCGAAGCCCATCTGCATCATCCCCTTCTAGCAGAGCCGCCTTGGTCAGGGCGGTCCTACACCGGGACCAGAGATGGACGATGTCGGTTTCTCGCTGACGGCCCGCGCCGACCGGGCAAGGTCGGGCATCGTCGCCATGAGGGCCTGCACCTCGGCCGCGGACCGGTCCCGCAGGACGGCATGGACGCGCCGGCCCGCGGTGTCGAGCAGGACGGTCCCGAGCCCCATTGCCCGCTGCCACGGGCCTTCGACCGAGCGGATGCTCTGGACCTTGGCGAGCGGGACCCACGTCGTCGTGCGCCGGACGCGGCCGTCGGACGCCACGACGTAGCGGGCGTCACCACCCCACCCCGAGAAGCGGTACCGCAGCGGCGCCTTCCTCCTGGCGAGCGGCGGCGGCCGGTGGACGGGCGCCGGCCCGTAGGGCACGAGCTCGGCGAGGAGCCGTCCGGCGTCGGCGCGGGTCCCGACCGGCATCACGGCCCGGAGCCGCCCCCCCTCCGAACGGTTCTCCTTGCGCTGGCGGGGCCCCGCCACGTCGACCTCGAGCCGGCACCAGCCGAGCCATCGCCAGGCGAGCGGCTCCACCAGTCGCACCGCCTGCACGCTCCCCCTGCGGATCGTCTCGGCGGTCGTCTGCACCATGCCGGACTCGATCCGGAGCCCGTCGGGACCGTCGATGACGACCGTCCCGTACCCGCCGTTGAAGCGGCGCCACACCCCGAGGGCGATGCCGATGGCCCACGCCGCCGCCGCCCCGGCGACGGCCCGGTCCACGCCGCCGGCGGCCAGGCCCACCAGGCACCCCACCACCAGCAGCGAGCCGGCTCCGGAGGCGGTGAGGAGGATGCCGGCGGCCAGGCGGCTCGTGTCGACCTCGAACAGCGTGCGCCCCGCGGGGACCCACGTCGCCACTGCCCCCCCGGGGAACGGCGCCGCGGGGACGGCCGGTGGCGCGTAGGCGGCCGGGACCGCCGGCCCCGCCAGGAGCTCTCGACGAAGCGCCTCGGCCCGCGCCACCGTCAGGCAGGCGAGGCGCCCTTCGCCCGCCCCCGAGGCGGCCATGCGCAGCCGCAGCTCCGCCAGGCCGACGACCCGTGCCACGCCCGTCTGGACCACGTCGACCGCCTGCAGCTGGGCGAGCGGGAACGAGCGCGACTGGCGCCGGAGCAACCCGGTCTCGATGCGCAGCGCGCCCCCGTCGATCTTCCATCGGGTGACGCCCCAGCTCACGACGTTGGCGGCGACGAACACCCCCAGGAACAGAGCGTCGACGACCACGTCCGAGCCCTGGCCCCGGCTGACGACCAGGAGGACCACCAGGACGAAGAGCGCGAAGACGTGCCGCCCCGACCGCACGACCGGCGACAGGGGGTGGAGGCGACGCCAGCCGGATGTCACAGGCCCCCCGACCGCGCCTCGCCCAGCGTGGCCAGCTGGTCGCGCAGGCGCGTGGCGGCGTCGGCAGGAAGGCCGGGGATGCGGGCGTCGCTGGCCGCCGCGGCGGTGTGCATCCGCACGGTGGCGAGCCCGAAGCTCCGCTCGAAGGGGCCGGCCGTGACGTCGATGTACTGCATGCGCCCGTACGGCACCACCGACAGGCGGCGGAAGAGCACGCCGCGCCGGACGAGGAGGTCGTCCTGGCGCTCGGCATACGCCCAGGCCCCGACGCGCCGAGCGAGCACCCGCTCGAGGGCCAGCCCTGCGACGAGGAGGCCACCGGCGGCCGCTCCGCCGATGGCAGCCGACCCCTGGACGGCCCCCATGGCCACGGCCAGCAGGGCCAACGGGACGACGGCGGCGCCCACCTGGGCCCGCCGGACCCACCGAAGGCGGCCCGACGGCCGGCGCCAGTCGAGCGCGTCCGCCGGGGCGGTCCTGGCTTCCATCGGCGGCCATGTTACGGGCGCCATCACGGCGCAAGGGAAGTCGACGACGCCCGCCGGGGCCCCCGAGGAGCCCCTTCACGCTCGCGGCCGTCGGCCACGGGCGATCAGGGGACCACGAGCACCTTCCCGACGGCGTGCCCCTCGACGGCGTCCTCGGCCGCAGCCACCTCGTCCAAGGCATAGGGGTGGACGGGCAGCACCGAGAGCGCGTCGTCGTTGACGGCCTGCCGCACCCACCCGACGGCGGCCGCCAGCTCCGGCGCCCGGACCCCGTAGAGCAGCACGTAGTGCAGCCGGACGTTGGCCATCATGAGGCGGCGGGTCGGCAGGACAGGATCGGTGGCCTCGTTCGCGTAGACGGCGATCTCGGTCCCCGGCCCGCTCACCGCCAGGTCCAGCTCGAGGTTGGCGCCCAGTGCCAGCTCGACGATCCGATCGACGGTCGGCGCGAACGAGCGAACGGCGTCGCGTGCCCCGGGCTCTCGGTAGTTCACGATCTCGTCGGCCCCGGCCGCCCGCGCGAGCGCCGCCTTGTCCTCGTTGCTGACGGTGGTCAGCACCCGCGCCCCGGCATGCTTGGCCAGCTCGATGGCGTAGTGGCCCACCGCACCGGCGCCTCCCGCCACGAGCACGGTCCGGCCGGCCAGGGATGTCGGATCCCCGCCGAGGCAGTGCGCAGCGGTGACCGCCGGCACGCCCAGCGACGCCCCCAGCTCGTCCGAGGCCGTCCCGGGCAGCGGGACCGTCCGCTCGGCGGGAACCACCGAGTACTCGGCGGCGGTGCCCCACTGGTTCTCAAAGGCGGCCAGGACCAGCCACACCCGCTGCCCGACCGAGCGGTCGGTCACCCCTTCGCCGACGGCGTCCACCACGCCGGCGCCGTCCTGGTGCGGCACCTGGAAGTCGGACGGCGGCTGATTGCCGTTGCCGGACCGCCGCTTCCAGTCCGTCGGGTTGACGCCCGAGCACGCAATGCGGACCCGGACCTCACCGCGCCCGGGCTCCGGCGTCGGGACCTCCTCGACCGACAGCACGCTGCTGTCCCCCAGCTCGCGGTAGATGGCTGCTCGCATGGCTTCCTCTCCTTGGACCGCCCTCCGTTGGACCGCTACCACCTTGGCACGGCGCCCGCAGCGAGGCAGCGCCCGCTCGAGGCCGGCCGGGTCCCGGGTGCCGCCACTCGGTGCGCTCGACCTTCGAGGACGGGCGGCCCCTCCAGCTCACACCGGTTCGGCCACGCCGGCCTGGTTGGCGCCCGCCGGCGTCGCCAGGGAGCGGCCCAGGCGCTGGAGGACCGCGCGCACCACGGCCGCCGCCAGCCCCTCGAGCTCCGCACCGCTCAGGGGAACGCCGTCGTCGGCGTCCTGGTGCCAGACGCCGGAGATCCGGACCTTGGCGTGCCCGCCCGCCGCCTCGAGCACCGCCAACGCTCCTTCGAAGTGGCTCGCGCCGCCGGGACCCGACAGGCGCCACGTCAACGCGAACGTCGGGTCGGCTACCCCAGCGCCTGTGGCGCGGGCGCCCCCCTCGTCGACGGCCTCGCCGCCCACGGCGCCGGCACCGGTGTCCTCGGCGACCGGGGCCAGCGAGCACGCAGCGGTCAGTGCCGCCACACGACCGGGACCCGCAGGGAGCTCGACGTGGGCTCCGGCGACGTCGCGCCAGGCAGCACCGACGAGGGGGCCGAGCCGGGACGCCCGCACCGCCAGGGCGCGGCGGAGCGGGCCCGCAGCCACCTCGACCTCGGCGTCCTCGGCCACACCGACGGAACGAAGAGCCACCCAGTCGGCGTCCACGGGGGCGACGTCACCAGCCTCCATCGCCTCGCCGCGTGCCGCCAGCTCGGCGAGCGAGGTGGTCGCCAGCAGCTCCGTCAGCCGGGTGGTGGCCTCCGACCAGCTCTCATGGAGGGGACAGACGGCGTCCCACCGGCACGGCCCCTCCCCCAGGGCGCACCGCGCCGGGCGTAGCGGCCCCTCGGCGGCCTCGATGAGCTCGAGCACGCTGATCTGCGCCGGCGGCCGGGCGAGCCAGTACCCTCCCTCGCGACCCGCCCTCGACAGCGCCAGGCCAGCGCGCACCAGGTCGGCGAGGATCTGCGAGGCGAAGGTCCGTGGCACCTCGGTCGCCGCCACGAGCTCCCGGATCTTGCGCGGCGCGCCCTGCTCGTGGGACCGGGCCAGCGCGATCGCCGAGCGCAGCACGTAGTCCGCCCGCTTGGAGAGCGTCATGTCCATGCTGGCTCACCATCCCGCCACACGCCGACAGCGGCCGCCGGGCGACCGCGCTCGGCGGCCGCTCCAGCGCCGCCCGCCGTTCACGATCCGTTCAGGACGCCGGCAGCCGCCACCTCATCCCGGGCACCCGCAAGGGTGCGGCGGGCGAGCGCGATCGCCGCCACGTCGTCGCCTCCCCGCCGCAACGCAGACGACGCGACGACACGGGCGCCCCGGGACTCCAGGGCCTTCGCCATGACGTCGAGGGTCGCCCGGGGGTCGATCTCGTAGGTGCAGAAGACGGCAGCCGGGACACCGCCGAGCCGCGGCAACCCGTCGAGCCACGCACGGGCAGCCCGCGCCGGACCCACCTTCGCCACCACCAGGCCCTCCACCCAGCTGCCCACCACGAGCAGGTCGGTGGCTGCCAGCTCTTCGCGCCCCACACGATCGATCGGCAACACCCGCACGGCGAGACCCTTCGCCGTCAGCTCCTCGGCGACCTTGTGGGCCACGCCGGCCGTGCGGCCACCCACGCTGGCGTAGCACACGAGAGCCCGGCGCGGGCCCGCCCGGCCCTTCCCAGGGCGGCTCGGGCGGCCGGCCATGATCGCCGACGCCGCCCGCCGGCCCTGGGCCATGGCCTCCACGACGGTGGCGGGTCCCGTGAGCGTGTCCCCGATGACCCAGACCCGTTCGCGCACCGGCAGGGAGGCCGTCTGCAACCCGACCTCTCTGCCCAGTGCCAGCTGTCCCACCGGGTTGTGGAATGCGAACTCCGACGCCGGGTTGGCCAGCACGCCCGATGCCATCCATCGGCGGTCGGGCAACCCTGCTGCCTGACGGCGGACCGGCGTGCCGGGCAAGGCGCCGGCGATCGCCGGGTCGACCCGGTAGCCCATGGCCATCACGACGAGGTCGACGGCGAGGGTCTCCTGCTCGCCCCGCTGGACCTTGGGCATACGGTCGGCACTCGGCTGCACCGTACGTGCCAGGTAGGCGCGCCGTACACGCTTGGCGTCGCCCTCGAGCCGAGTCACCGTCCGCGAGAACCTGACCCCGACACCCTCCCGCCATGCCTCGTCCAGTTCGTCGGGCCGGGCCAGCGCGAAGCGGCGGTCGAGCCAGTCGACGCACGTCGCGTCGAGGCCGAGCCGCCGCGCCGTCCGGGCCACGTCCATGGCGGTGTTCCCTGCACCCAGGACCAGCACGTGCCCGGCCGAGCCACCATGGACGCCGGGGGTGAACCCCATGGCGGCCAACCAGCGGTCCCTGCCACCTTCGGCCTCGAGTGCCGCCTGGCCCGTCTTCAAGAAGGTCGTGGCGTCGGTCACCCCGTCGAGGTCGGCACCTGGGATGGGCGGCCGGACCGGGATGCTGGCGCCGGCCGCCACGATGACGGCATCGTGCTCGGTGAGCAGGCGCTCGATCCCATCGGCATCGACCTCGGCGTCGCAGCGCAGCTCGACCCCCGCCGCCTCGAGCTGGCGCCACGGGCGCTGCGCCACCGCCTGGGGCAGCGTGAAGTCGGGGATGCCCCATCCGAGCAGCCCGGAGGGCACCGGGTCCTTCTCGTAGACCGTCACCGACGCCCCCGCCTCGATCAGCGACCACGCGGCCCCGATGGCCGCCGGCCCCGCCCCGACGACGCCGACCGACACGTCGGCGTCCGGCCCCCGCACAGGCGGCGGGACGGGGGCGTGGTCGGTGACGAAGCGTTCGAGCTGGCCGATGGCGACCGGCGCCTCGCCGGCCAGCGACCAGGTGCACGCCCCCTCGCACTGGGCGGCCTGGTTGCACACACGGGAGCACACGTCGGCCAGCACGCTGGTCCGCTGCAGGACCTCGTGGGCGCCGGCGAGGTCACGGTCGCGGATGGCGGCCACGAAGGCGGGGATGTCGTTGTGGGCGGGGCACCCGCGCACACAGGTCGGATCGGGGCACGCCAGGCACCGCTGCGCCTCGGCCAGCGCCGCCTCCCAGTCCGTGAACCCCTGCCGGACCTCGGAGATGTCCGCGAGCACCGACTCGGGGTGCGCCGTCGTCCCCGAGACCCGGGGGGCGACCATCGCCGGTCCCTCGACCACGATGGCGCTGAACGGGCACGTCCGCACGCACTGGCGGCACCCCACGCAGCGCTCGTCGTCGGCGGTCGCCACCCAGCGGTCCGTGTCCATGCCGAGTGCGCCCGTGGGGCAGCGAAGGACGCACTCCTGGCATCCTGCGCAGCGGTCCGCGAGGACGCGGACACTGGGCCGGCCGGTCCCCGCCGACCGCTCTTCGGTCATCGCAATGGCCATCAGGCTCCTCCTCGTCCGTCGATCCGCTCGTCAGCTCGCCGCGTGCATGAGCACGTACAGCACGCTCGCCAACGCCCCGAAGGCGAGGACGACGCCGAGCGTCGTCAGCCGCACCGCCAGGGCGTTCCGGCTCACCGGGACGAGCTCCCGCCCGGCGATGCGCCACGTGGCCCAAGCCGCCGCCGCCGTGCCTGCCACGATCACGAGCACCTGGACGACCACGATCCAGCCGTCCGAGAGGATGTGGAAGCCGTAGATGGACGACTTGGCCGAGCCGAACCCGGCGATGTGGGCGACGGCCGGCACGACCCGGGCGGAGTGCTTGAAGAACTTCGGCAGCTGGCGGGCGAAGTAGTCGGCGCCCACCACGGGGATGAGCCCGTACGCCATGGGGACGAAGAAGTTCCGGAAGCGGGACTTGCGGTCGACGAAGTTGGTCGGGCCCGTCGGGACCGCATCGTTCCTCCCCAGCGCCTTGGCGATGAGCCAGACCAGGCCGGCCGTGAGGATCGTCACCGCGGCGATGATCCCCACGTAGTCGACGGGGTCGGGGTAGTGCGGAACGAGGAGGTACTTGTTGAGCCAGCTGTCCATCGACGCGTACACGTTGGTGGCGTTGAACTGCTGGAAGACGACCAGGCCCCACAGGATGGCGATGCCCCAGGCGACATCCGCCCGGCGGCGGCGCGGGACGATGACCGAGGTCAGCGGCTTCTGGAGGAACAACCCGACGTTCCCCTCCGAGCAGCCTTTGAAGCACTCCGAGCACAGCCCGCACGAGAGGTTGGAGTCGGCGCTACCCGGCCACGTGTACCACGGGCAGCCGTAGCCGTCGTTCCCCCCGCGCATGCAGTCCTTGGTCTGGCACGAGAGGCACACCTCGCGGTCCTTGGTCCGGAAGCCGGCCACCGAGCCCATCGACCCGACCGTCCCGATGAGGGTCGAGAGCGGGCACACGTAGCGGCAGAACGTCCGCCGTTCGAACACCAAGAAGAAGATCAGCGCCGAGCTGACGATGCCGACGACCATCCACGACGTGTCGGCCGGGTTCCCCGGACCGGCGATGTTGAAGAACTCCTCGATCCAGGTGAGCAGCAGGAAGCTGGCAACGGGGATGAGGAAGCCGAGGCGGGCAAGGGGCTCGGGGAACTTGCGACCCAGGCCCAACACCTTCTGCGTCCGCTGCCAGAACGTGCGCCGCTGCACCCACTCGGCGAACCCGCCGAACGGGCACATGGCGCACCACGCCCGCCCGACCACGACCATCATCACGAAGACCAGGCAGAACCAGACGTACCACGTGATGGCGGCGCCGAAGTTGAGCCCGGGGACCGCGGTGCCCGCCAGCCCCACGAAGATCACCGTCCAGAAGACGATCTGGTTGGGCAGGATGAGGAGGAACTGGAACTTCCGGTTCCGCACCAGGCGGGCGACGCGCGGGTTGCGCGTGAGCTCGAGCCCGGGCTCCGGATCCGATGCCCCGAAGCGCTCCTCGATGCCCGACCGGACCGCCGGCCGGAGGTGCACCGCCGCGGGGATCGGGTCGGCCTGGCCGGTGCTGCGATGCTGCTGCAGGTCGATCGCCATACGCCCCTCCATCAACAACATGTAGTTGGGTACTGAACGTATGGAACCGTACGACAGCTCTAGACCTCACGTCAAGTTCATCGCTACACTTTGTGCGTGCACCTCGGTTGGACGGCGCAAGGCGGCGTGGCCCCAGGGACGATCGGCCTGGCCACGGGAACGGGAACGGGAACGGGCGGCGGCCCGCTACGGGAGGCGGACGTGGCCGGACCTCGACGGCGGCTCCGTCACGGGTCGACCGAGGATCTCCTCGAGGACGGCATCGAGCTCGCCAGCCAGCGGGTCGGGCTCGGCGCGGCGACGCGCCGTCGTGGCCGCGGCCACGAGGAACACCGCCACGTAAGCGACGAGGGCCAGCAGTGACACCACCAGCACCGCACCCCACACCACCAGGAGCACTCCCACGATCCCATCGTGAGCCTGCCGGGGCCGGCACGGAACCGGGAGGCCACGCGCCGACGCCTCCCCGATCCCACGGAGGCGCGCCGGGGATCACGGAGGCGCGGCGTGCGGCCATGCCCACCGACGGGCGACCCGATGGCCGGGCGCCGGTCCGCATCGTGATCGTGGACGACCACGCCCTCGTGCGCGAAGGGACCGTCCAGCTCCTCGAATCGGAGCCCGATCTCGACGTCGTCGGACAGGCGGCCACCGCCGAGGAGGGCATCGAGCTGATCGGCCGCGTCGCACCCGACGTGGCCCTCGTCGACGTCAACCTGCCGGGGGCCAGCGGGTTGGAGCTCGCCCGCCACGTGGTGAACGACGGCAGCACGACCCATGTCCTGGTGGTGAGCGCCTACGACGACCACGCGTACGTCACCGAAGCCCTGGACATCGGCGTCGACGGCTATCTGCTCAAGACGGCATCGGCCCAGGAGCTCATCGACGCCGTCCGCATCGTCGCCAACGGTGCCTTCGTGCTGGACGGAGCGCTCTCCACCCGCCTTCGGCGCCGTCGCCAGAACGAGCCGGCCGAGCGCGCGCACCGAGAGGCGCTCACGCCCCGCGAGGCCGACGTCCTCGAGCTGCTCGCGCAGGGGCGGTCGAACAAGGAGATCGCGGCCGAGCTGGCGCTCGGGCTGCGGACGGTCGAGACGCACGTCTCGGGCGTGCTCGGCAAGCTGGGCGCCACCTCGCGCACCCAGGCGGTCGCCTTCGCCCTGCAGCACTCCCTCGTGAGCTCGAACGGCCATGACGACCACCGGCCATGACGATCACGCAGCGCGCTGACCTGGCGGCCGTCGCTCGGCGGACCGCACGGCCACCCATCGGCGAGCTGCGGTTCTGGACCGTGCAGGCCATGGTCGTGCTCCTCGCCGGCCTGCACCTCTTCGTGGACCTCGAGGCGTCTTCGGCGGAAGGTAGCTTCCCCGGCGGGATCCCGGTGGTCCTGCTGGTCATCCCCGTCGGCTACGCCGCCTTGCGCTACGGACTGCCGGGATCGGCCTGGACCGCCATCTGGGCCACGCTCCTCTGGCTGCCGGACCTCCTCCTCCCGCGCGACGAGGGTCACGTCGGCGCCGACGTGGTCGACCTCGCGCTCGTCGTCGCCGTGGCGTTCTTCTTCGGCCACTGGATCGACGCCGAACGGGCGGCGCACGCCCGAGTGGAGGAGGTCACGGCCGAGCGGCTCGGGATCGAAGCCGGCTACCGCGACCTCTTCGAGGCGAACCGCTCGCCCATCCTCGTGCTCGGCACCGACGGCGGCGTCGGCGACGCCAATCCGGCCGCCCTCGCGCTCTTGGGGAGCGGGGTGGTCGGGGCGCCGATCACGGCGCTCCTCGGATCGACGGGCGACCTCGACGCCCTCGCTGGCAAGGTCCTCGTCCTCGGTGACGGCCGCGACTACCGCGTGCGCGTCGCGGGCCTCCCGGCGGGCCCCACCGGTGCGTCGACCCAGGTCGTCCTGGAGGACGTGACCGAAGAGCGCTCGCGGGAACGGCGCGCCGACCGCTACGCCGCCCTGGTGGTGGCGACCGAGGAGGACCAGCGGCGACGCCTCGCACGCGAGCTGCACGACGAGCCCCTCCAGCTCTTCCTCCATCTCGCCCGGCGCCTGGAGAGCCTCGGCCGGACCGCTGGCGTCCCGACGACGGTCGCCGTCGGCTTGGGCGAGGCCCGGCTGCAGGCGCTCGACGCCGCGACCCGGCTCCGGGGCCTGGCACGGGACCTGCGTCCGCCGACCCTCGACCAGCTGGGCCTCGTCGCCGCGCTCACGAGCTTCCTCGCCGACGTGGAGGACGCGTCGAGCCTCGACATCGAGCTGGCGGTGCACGGGGACGTCTTCCGCCTCGCCGCCGACGCCGAGCTGGGCGCCTTCCGCATCGTCCAGGAGGCGGTCCGCAACACCGTCCGCCACGCCGGTGCACGGCGCGTGCGCGTCACCGTGGACTTCACCAACGAGGACCTCCGGCTCGAGGTGGCCGACGACGGACGGGGTTTCGTGCGTGGTGACGGCGACCTCGCGTCCAACCATCTCGGCCTGCTCGGCATGGCCGAGCGGGCGCGGCTCCTCGGCGGGTGGCTCGACGTGCGGCCCGTCCCGGGCGCGGGAACGACCATCGCCGCCTCGATCCCCCGCGACCGGACGACGGCCACCGTCGCCGGGTGAGCCGTCGCCGGGTGAGCCGTCGCCGG
>DAHUZJ010000116.1 GCA_027306585.1 Acidimicrobiaceae bacterium
GACCGGCTCGGGTCCGGCCCCGCCCGGCGTGGTGCGCCGGGTGACCGGCACCCCCGGCTCGAGCAGGCGGGCCCCGGCGTCCCCCAGGTCGGGATGGGCCTGGACCAGCTCGACCAGCGGAACGTGGCGGGCCGATGCCTCCCGCACCAGGCCACCCACCAGGGCGTGGGCCTGGCGGAACGGCATCCCGTTGACCACCAGCAGCTCGGCCAGGTCGACGGCGGCGGTGGCCGGGCCGTCGGCGGCGGCCCGCATCCGCTCCGGCTGCCACTGCACCGTGGCCAGCAGCCCGGTCAGCGCCGGCAGGACGACGCGGACCTGATGGACCGAGTCGAACACGGGCTCCTTGTCCTCCTGGAGGTCGCGGTTGTAGGCCAGTGGGAGGCCCTTCAACATGACCAAGAGACCGGTGAGGTTGCCGACCAGGCGGCCGGTCTTGCCACGGGCCAGCTCGGCCACGTCCGGGTTCTTCTTCTGGGGCAGCATCGAGCTGCCGGTGGCATAGGCGTCGGGGAACTGGCAGAAGCCGAACTCGTCGGTCGACCACAGGACCAGCTCCTCTCCTATCCGGGACAGGTGCACCCCGAGGAGGGCCACGTCGAACAGGGCCTCGGCGGCGAAGTCCCGATCGGACACGGCGTCGAGGGAGTTCTCGAACCGGCTGGCGAAACCGAGCTCCTCGGCCACGAAGTCGGGGTCGAGCGGCAGGGAGGATCCCGCCAGGGCGCCGGCGCCGAGCGGGCTCACGTCCATCCGGTCGAGGGTCGCCACGAGGCGGTCCACGTCCCGGGCCAAGGCCCACCCATGCGCCAGGAGATGGTGGGCGAGGAGCACCGGCTGCGCCCGTTGCAGGTGGGTGTAGCCCGGGAGGTAGGCCTCCCCGGCCTCCCGGGCGCGGCGCAGGAGGACCTCCTGGAGCGCCAGCGCCTCGCCGGCGACCACCAACAGGTTGCGCCGGCACCACAGCCGCAGGTCGGTCGCCACCTGGTCGTTGCGGCTGCGACCCGTGTGGAGCTTGGCCCCCGTGTCGCCGGCCAGCTCGGTGACCCGGCGCTCCACGGCGGTGTGGACGTCCTCGTCCCCGGGTTGGAACACGAAACGCCCCTCCCGCAGTTCCGCCTCGACCCGGTCGAGCGTGCGGAGCAGGACGGTCACCTCCTCCTCGGTCAGGATCCCCGCCTTCCCCAGGCCCCGCACGTGGGCCCGCGAACCGGCGAGGTCGTCCTCCGCCAGCGCCTGGTCGAAGCCGACGCTCACCGACAGCTCGGCGACCTCGTCGGCCATGCCGTCCCCCAACCGGCCCTGCCACAGCGTCACGGCGTGTCAGCCTCGCCGGGTCCGGCGCCGCCGTCAACCGCTTTCGCTCCGGCGGGCCCGCCAGCCGCACCGACCACCCCGTCGGTCGCGGCACCGACCACCCCGTCGGTCGCGGCACCGGCCACCCCGTCGGCTGCCCCCCTGACGCCGGCGTCGGCGGCCCCCGCCGCTGCCACGGCACCGAGGCCGTCCCTGCCCCCCTGACGCTCCGCCCAGGTGGCGATGCCGAGGCCCCACAGCCGCACGAACCCCTCGGCGTCCTGGTGGCGGAAGGTGTCGGCGGCGTCGTACGTGGCGAGCCCGTAGTCGTAGAGGGCGGCCGGGCTGCGCCGGCCGGTGGCGACACCCACCCCCGGCGGCTCGAACCGCAGGCGCACCTCGCCGGTCACGTGGCGCTGTGACTCCTCCACGAAGGCGTCGATGGCCTGCTTGAGCGGCGAGAACCACATCCCGTCGTACACGAGCTCCGACCAACGTGGCTCGAGCCGCTGCTTCTCGTGCTGCAGGTCACGCTCCAACGTCAGGGCCTCGAGGTCCGCGTGGGCGAGCAGGAGGGCGAGGGAGGCAGGGCACTCGTAGATCTCCCGGCTCTTGATGCCCACCCGCCGGTTCTCCACCATGTCGAGCCGGCCGAAGCCGGTCGAGCCCGCCAGCCGCCCGATCTCGGCGATCAGCTCCTCGGGCGAGAGCGAGCGTCCGTCGAGCGACACCGGCACGCCGGCCTCGAAGCCGACGACGGTCTCCACCGGGTCGGTGGCCGTGACCCGGGTCAGGGTGTAGACGTCGGCCGGCGGGTCGGCCCACGGGTCCTCGATGGCCCCGCACTCGATCGCCTTCCCCCAGAGGTTCTCGTCGATCGAGTACAGCCGGTCCTTGGTCACCGCGATGGGGATGTCCCACTTGGCGGCGTACTCGACGCACTGCTCCCGGGTGAGCCCCCACACCCGCGCCGGGGCCAGGACCTCGAGGTCCGGGGCGAGCGCCCGGGTGCCGACCTCGAAGCGCACCTGGTCGTTGCCCTTGCCGGTGCACCCGTGGGCGACGGCGTGGGCGCCGTGGCGCCGGGCGGCGGCCACCAGGTGCCGCACGATGACCGGACGCGACAGGGCCGACACCAGCGGGTACTTGCCTTCGTACTTGGCGTTGGCCTGGATGGCGGGTACACAGAAGTCCTCTGCCATCTCTCGGCGGGCGTCGACGACCTCGGCCTCGACGGCGCCGGCGGCCAGCGCCCGCTGGCGGATGGCGGCCCAGCTCTCGGCGGTGGCGTCGGTCGTCTGCCCGACGTCGACGGCCACGGCGATCACCTCGACGCCGTACTGCTCCATGAGCCACCGCACCGCAACCGACGTGTCCAGTCCGCCGCTGTACGCCAACACCACACGCTTGGCCATCACTGCTCCTTCGGGCTTCGGGCCGGGACGGCCCGGCGCTGCTTGGTCGGGGGGAGCCCGGCGACGGGCGCCACCGGGGACAGGACGGGCGGGGGCAGGGCCGGCGCGGCCGTGGCGGCCGCCAGCGCCTCCAGGTGGTCCGCCATGTCCCGCCCGCGGTGACCCTCGGCCACCACCACGAGCACGGTGTCGTCGCCGGCGACGGTCCCGACGACGCCGTCAAGGCCGCTGCGGTCGAGGGCCGAGCCCACCACGTGGGCGCACCCGGGCGGGGTGCGCAGGACGACCAGGTTGTGGGAGCTGGCCACCTCGACCACCCATTCCCCGAGCACCCGGCGCAGGTGGTCGGCCGGAGCGATCTGCTGGGTGGGCAGCTCGGGCAGGGCGTAGACGGTCTCGCCGCCAGCCACCCGGATCTTGAGCGCGCCGAGCTCCTCGAGGTCGCGCGACACCGTCGTCTGGGTGGCGTCGATCCCGTCGGCGGCCAGCAGCTCGACGAGCTGGGCTTGGCTGCCCACCGACTGGCTCTCGAGCAGCTTGGCGACGCGGTGCTGACGCTGGTGCTTGGTCACCCTCATCGGGGGCCGCCCTCCCACCACGGACGGAGGGTCGGGGCGCCGGCCCCGTGCCCCACGATCCACGACAGGATCCCGCGCATGGCCGTCCGGCGGTGCGCCGCTTGGCGCCACACGCGGCTGCGGGGCCCGTCGACCACCGAGGCGGTGATCTCCTCGCCACGGTGCGCCGGCAGGCAGTGCAGCACCACGCCGTCGGGCGCCGCGGCCGCCAGGAGCGCGTCGTCGACCGTGTAGCCGGCGAAGGCACGCCGCCGGGCCACCGCCTCCTCCTCCTGGCCCATCGAGACCCACACGTCGGTGTAGAGGGCGTGGGCGCCGTCGGCGGCGGCCTTGGGGTCGTCGACGACCTCGACGGTGCCGCCACGCCCCGCCGCCGCCGCCGCGGCGGCGAGCGCCGCCACCTCTTCGGCGTCGAAGCCGTAGCCCGCAGGGGAGGCCACGCGCACGGCCATGCCGGCCGTCGCGGCGGCTTTGGCCAGGGAACGGCACACGTTGTTGGCGTCGCCCACATAGGCGACGGTCCGCCCGGCCAGGCCGGTGGGGCCGAATTCGTCCCGAAGGGTCAGCAGGTCGGCGACGGCCTGGCACGGGTGGGACAGGTCCGAGAGGAGGTTGACCACGGGGACCGGGGCGCCGGCGGCGTCCAGCGCCCCCGCCATGTCCTGGAGGGTCCCGTGGTCGCGGACCCGGGCGCAGATGACCCGGTGGTAGCAGGCCAGCGTGCGGGCGACGTCGCTCGCCGGCTCGCGCACGCCGATGCCGACCTCGTGCTCCTGGATGTAGACGGGATGGCCGCCCAGCTGCACCACCGCCAGCTCCGTGGAGCTGCGGGTGCGGGCCGACGCCTTCTCGAACACCATGGCGACGCCGGTCCCGGCGAGCACCGGCGGCAGGTCCGTCCGGCCGGCCAGGGCGAGGACGGCATCCAGCTCGGCCGGCGCGAGGTCGTCGACGTCGAGCAGGTGCCGGGTCACCGGGCGCCCCTGCCCACGTCGGCGAGGGCCGCACCCAGCAGCTCGACCGCTTCGTCGACCTCGGCATCGGACACGAGCAGCGAGGGGACGAACCGGACGGTGTCGGGCCGCACGGCGTTCACCAGCAGGCCGCGTCCGAGGGCGGCGGCCACCACGTCGGGCGCGGCGGCGCCGGCCAGGGCGGCCCCCAGCAGGAGCCCCGCGCCCCGGACCTGGCGCACCCCGGGGAGGCGGGCCAGCCCGCCGGCCAGGCGCTCCCCCGCCCGCGCCGCCCGGGCGCAGACGTCTTCCTCCTCCATCACCTGGAGCGTGGCCCGGACGGCGGAGAGCGCGAGCGGTTGCCCGCCGAAGGTGGTGGCGTGGTCGCCGGGCGAAAAGGCGGCAGCCACTTCGGCCCGGGCCCAGCACGCCCCGACGGGCATGCCGTTCCCGAGGGCCTTGGCCATCGTCACGACGTCGGGCTGGAGGTGGTGTCGCTGGAAGGCGAACCAGTGGCCGGTCCGCCCGAGGCCCGTCTGCACCTCGTCCACCATGAGCAGGACGCCACGCTCCGTGCACAGCTCGCGCAGGCCCACCAGGTAGTCGGATGACGGCTCGACGACCCCTCCCTCCCCCTGGAGCGGCTCCACCAGGACGGCGGCCACGGTGGCCGGGTCGACGACCGCCCGCATGGCAGCGAGGTCGTCGTAGTCGACGTGGACGAACCCCTCGGGGAGCGGCCGGAACGGCTCGTGCTTCTCGGGTTGGCCGGTCGCCGCCAAGGTGGCGAGCGTCCGCCCGTGGAAGGCGCGCCAGGTGGCCACCACCACATGGCGCCCGGGCCCGGCCCACCGGCGCGCCAGCTTCAGCGCGGCTTCGTTGGCCTCCGCCCCCGAGTTGCAGAAGAACACCTGCCCGCCGGCCCGCTCGCGCCCGCCCCCGACCAACCGGTCCAGGGTGGCCGCGACCTCGGGGGCGAGGACGTTGCCGTAGAGGTTGGAGACGTGGCACAGCGTCCTCGCCTGCTCGGCGACGGCGGCGGCCACCGCCGGGTGGCTGTGGCCGAGCGACGTCACGGCGATCCCCGAGACGAAGTCGAGGTAGCGCCGCCCCTCGACGTCGAAGAGCTCGCTGCCCTGGCCCCGGACGAAGGTCACCGGCGGCTCCGCGTAGGTGCGCATGAGCGCGGCGCGTGTCACGGCGTCCTCCCCCGTCTCGGGCCGTGGCGCGGTCGACCCCGTCACGGCAGCACCATCGTCCCGACCCCGGCATCGGTGAAGAGCTCCAGGAGCAGTGCGTGCGGCACCCGGCCGTCGAGGATGTGGGCCCGGTGCACGCCGTTGCGCACGGCCCGGATGCAGGCCTCGGCCTTGGGCACCATGCCGCCGGCTGCCGCCCCCGACGCCACCATGCCCTCCAGCTCAACGGCCGACACCCGGTGCATGAGGCTCGTCTCGTCGGCGGGGTCGGCGCGCAGCCCCTGGACGTCGGTGAGAAAGATCAGCTTCTCCGCCCCCAACGCCTCGGCCACCGCCCCAGCCACGGTGTCGGCGTTGATGTTGTACGCCTGGCCGGCGGCGTCGGCGCCGATGGTCGCCAGCACCGGGATCAGCCGCTCCGACAGCAGCCGCTCCACGATGGTGGCGTCGACGTGGGCCACGGTCCCCACGTAGCCGAGGTCCGCGGTGTGGGCGGTGGCGGTGATCAGGTTGGCGTCCTCTCCCGACAGCCCCACGGCGAGGGGGCCGTGGACGTTGACGGCGGAGACGATGTCCCGGTTCACCTTGCCCACGAGCACCATCCGTACAACGTCGAGGGTGGCGGCGTCGGTGACCCGTTGGCCGTTGCGGAACTCGGTCTCCATGCCGAGGCGGCCGAGCAGGTCGCCGATCTGCGGGCCGCCGCCGTGCACCACCACGGGGCGGAGCCCGACGGACCCGAGCAGCACCACGTCCTGGGCGAACGACGCCAGCGCCGCCCGCTCGGCGCCGGGCCCGTCCATGCCGCCGGCGGCGGCCGGTTCGCCCGCGCCACCCACGCCCTCGGCCCCGGACACGCCCGTGCCGGCCAGGGCGTTGCCGCCGTACTTCACGATCACCACGGCGTCCTGGAACTGCCGGATGTACGGCAGCGCCTCGACGAGCAGGGCGGCCCGGTCCTCGGGGGCGACCGTCATGACGTCGTCCGGTTCTCGTCGAGGTAGCCGTGACCGAGGTCGGTGGTGGTGACGGCCCCGTTCCCGTCCCCCATCCCGAGGTCGCAGGCGAGCTCGATGGTACGGCCCTTCATGTGGGCAGCCACCGCCACCGCGTCGTGCACCGCCGCCACCCCGCGGGCGCACACGGCGACCCCGCCGTAGCGCACGGTCACCCGATCGAGGTCGAACGCCACGCCGGCCGACCCCAGCTCGCTCACCACGCGGCCCCAGTAGGGGTCCTCGCCGTTGAGCGAGCACTTCACGAGGAGTGAGTCCGCCACCTTGCGGGCCGCCCGGTGGGCCTCGCCGTCCGATGCCGCCCCCGTCACCCGGATGTGGACCAGCTTCGTCGCGCCCTCGGCGTCGGCCGCCATCTGCTCGCTCAGCGAAGCGCACACCTCGCCGACCGCCCCGGCCAGGACCGCCTCGGGAATGGGGCCGGCGGCACCGCTCGCCAAGAGGAGGACGGTGTCGTTGGTCGAGGTGCAGCCGTCCACCGTCATGGCGTTGAACGACGGCCCCACCGCGGCGGCCAGCACCCGCTGGAGGGTGGCCGGGTCGGCGGCGGCGTCGGTGGTGAGAACGGCGAGCATGGTCGCCATGTTGGGCGCCAGCATCGCCGCCCCCTTGGCCATGCCGCCCACGGTGCACCTGGCACCACCGATCCCCGTGGCGCGGGCGACCGCCTCCTTGCGGACCGTGTCGGTCGTCATGATGGCCGAGGCAGCCGCCACGCCGGCCGCTTCGCCCGCCGCCCGGGCCGCCACCACGGCCGGGACCCGCGGCACCACGGCGTCGATCGGGAACGGCACGCCGATGAGCCCCGTCTGGCACGCCAGCACCTCCTCGGGCGCCGTCCCCATCTCGCCGGCGACGCAGCGGCAGAGCGCCTCGACGGCGTCCTGGCCGGCGCGGCCGGTGGCCGCGTTGGCGTTGCCCGAGCTGAGCACCACGGCGGCCGCCCGGCCACCGGTCGCGCCGAGGTGGGCCTGGCTGACCCGGACGGCGGCCGCCGCCGCCAAGTTGTCGGTGAAGACGCCGGCCGCCGGGACCGCTCGCCCGTCGGCGGTGGCCACGACGGCCAGATCGGCGGCCCCGCCCGGCTTGATGCCGACGGCGCCCCCGGCGGCGACGAAACCCCCGGCCGCGGTGACGCTCACGGGTACATCCCCGCGACCGGCAGCCCCGTCGTCTCGGGCAGCCCGAGCACGGCGTTGGCGCACTGGACGGCTTGGCCGGCCGCCCCTTTCACCAGGTTGTCGAGCGCGCACAGCACCACCAGCCAGCCCGTGCGACCGTCCACCCGGGCGGTGAGGTGCGCGCAGTTGGAGCCGGCCGCCGCCTTGGTCGAGGGCGACCGCTCGCTCACCACGACGAAGGGCTCTCCGCCGTAGGCATCGTGGAGCAGGCCCAGGGCGGCGTCGGTCGTGAGGCGCGCGGTGGGCCGGGCGTAGCACGTGGCGAGGATCCCCCGGTTCATCGGGGCGAGGTGCGGGGTGAAGAGCACCGAGGCCCCGAGGGCCTGCTCGATCTCGGGCGTGTGCCGGTGGGTGAGGAGGCCGTAGGCGGTGAAGTCCTCGTCCACCGCACCGAAGTGCAGCCGGTCGCTCGCCGCCCGCCCGGCACCCGACACCCCGCTGGCGGCGTCGACCACGATCCCCGAGCGCTCGACGGCACCGGACCGGACGAACGGCGCCAGGGCCAGGATCGCCGCCGTCGGGTAGCACCCGGGCGCAGCCACCAGGGGGGCGCCCACCAGCCGGTCCCGGTACAGCTCGGGCAGGCCGTACACGGCGGTGCCCAGCAGCTCTGGCGCGGTGTGGGCCTCTCCGTACCACTGGGGGTAGAGGGCGGCGTCCTTCAGCCGGAAGTCGGCAGCGAGGTCGACGACGAGGCCTACCCGGTCCGCCAAGCGGGGCACCAGCGCCTGGGACTGGCCGTGGGGCAGGGCGCAGAAGGCGACGTCGAGCCCGTCGAGCGCGTCCAGCGCGTCGGGGCCCATGGCGGCGTAGGTGAGCCCGGGGTAGGCGGCCGCGAGGGACGGGGTGTGGGTGCCGACCTCTTCGCCGGCATGGCCGCGGGCCGCGGCCACCACCACCTCGAGCGACGGGTGCGCGGCGAGCAGCCGGAGCAGCTCCGCCCCCGCGTACCCCGACGCCCCCAGCACCCCGGCCTTCATGGCGCACGACTATACGGCCAGCTGCATATTCATGCAACCCATTGCGGGGCCGCCGTCGCCCGTCCGCCGGCCGGCGCCGAGACGACCGGGCACGAGCAAGGCTGACGGTCGACGTGAGGTCGGCCGGGGTGACGGCCACGTGACCGGCAGCCGAACGGAGCAACCACCGTCCGCGATCCTGAGCGCACCGTCAGACCTGTTCACCTTGCCCCGTCGAGAGTTCATGCGGCCGCCGCTCCGCGGACACGGCCGTGCTACCCGGTCTCTCTACCTTGTCACTGCCCCAGCCAGAGCGGCAGCGGGGCTCGGATCGACAACGGGAGACACCGAATGACCACCGACAAGCGACCGGGGGCTGCGAGGCCGCGTGAGCGGCGCCACGCCACCCGCCGACCTCGCCGAGCGTCGACCTTCCTCGCCGCCGGCGCGGCGGTGGTGGCGGCGACGGGCATGTCGGCTGGCGCCAGCCCCCTCGCCGGAGCAGCCACTGGCCACGGCACCGTGGCGATCTCCCTGTGGGAGTCCCACAACGGCGGCCCGGTGGGCGACGCCATGACCGCCCTGGTCGACCGTTTCAACAGCTCGCACCCTTCGGTCAAGGTGACAATCGTCGTGACCAAGGCGTCGACCAAGCTCCTGGCCGCAATCCCGGCCGGCACCGCACCGCCCCTGGCCGAGATCAGCCACTACGACGGCCAGCTGGTGAAGGCCGGGGCACTCGTCTCGTGGAACAAGTTCATCAAGGGCAGCTCGACGATCACCAAGGCGAACTTCGCCCCCGCCGTCTGGGACAACGGCATGGTCAAGGGACAGCACTACCGTTTGCAGGCCGACGTCAAGGTGTCCCAGGTCCTCTACAACAAGACACTCTTCCAGCAGGCCGGCATCACCTCCGCCCCCACCACCTGGACGCAGCTGGCCGCCGACGCCGCCATCATCAAGGCCAAGGACCCCGCCGTCATCCCGCTCGGCTGGAAGGACTCCTCGGCCCACATCCTCCCGGCCATCATGAGCGACGGAGGCACGCTGCTCAGAGGCAGCAACTCCGTCGGGCACACCGTCGACTTCACCAGCTCGGCGGCGGTCAAGTCGTTCACCTACTTCCGGTCGCTCTACACCGCAGGGGAGCTGCAGATCCACCACGGCACGACCCTGCGAGCCGACTTCGGCGCCGGCAAGATGGCCATGATCGACGGCACGTCGGCGGGCTACGCCAAGGCGCTCGCCGCCGTCGCCACACACTTCAAGGTCGGCGCCTTCGTCGAGCCCGCCGGCAGCACCGGGCACGCCGCCAACATCAGCCAAGGGCTCGGCTTCGTCCTGCCCAAGGGGCACTCGAAGGCCCAGGACGAGGCGGCGGCCACCTTCGTGGAGTGGTGGTTCCAGCCGGCCCAGCAGGTGTACTGGGCCGAGCACACGGGCTTCGCCCCCGAGACCCGCGCCAGCATCAACGCGGTCCCCACGTCGTACCTCCAGACGCACCCGGGTTTGGCAGCGACCATCCAGGCAGCGGAGTCGCCGTACACCGTTCCTCGCCCTACGAGCGACAGCTACGCGGAGGTCCAGGCAGCGCTCGACAGCGCCTGGTACAACGCCATCACCGGGAAGACATCGGTGCAGGCGGCGCTCAAGGCACTGCAGACCCAGGGTGATGGCTACATGCTCGGGTCGAGCGAGCTCTAGGTGACCGCCGCCGAGCTGACGGACCACATCGAACAGGCGCACCGGAACCTCCGCGGCGGCGGGGCACGGGCGGCCGTGTTCGGGGTGAGCGACGGCCTGGTCTCGAATGCCGCGCTCCTCCTGGGCATCGACGGCGCCCACCCGGGTGCCGCCACGCTCCGCATGGCGGGCATCGCCGGGCTCCTGGCGGGCGCCTTCTCGATGGCAGCGGGTGAGTACGTCTCGATGCGGGCGCAGACCGAGCTGCTCGAGCGGGAGCTCGAGCTCGAGCGACGGGAGCTCCTCCACCGCCCGGTCGCGGAGCACGCCGAGCTGTCGCTCATCTACGAGCGACGCGGGATCTCCCGCCCGGTGGCCGCCGAGCTCGCCTCGGCCATGATGGACACCCCCGAGCACGCCTTGGCGACGCACGCCCGGGAGGAGCTCGGCATCGACCCGGAGGACCTCGGATCACCGTGGACGGCCGCCACCGCGTCGTTCGTCGCCTTCGCCGTCGGGGCGGCGATCCCGCTCGCCGGCTTCTCCAGCTTCACCTCGCAGGCCGCGCAGGTGGCCGCCCTCGTCCTGACCGTGGCCGCCGCCTGCGCCCTCGGCATCACCCTCTCGGTCATGACCGCCGCGCCGTGGTGGCGGGGAGCGCTGCGCCAGCTCGCCCTGTGCGGTCTCGCGCTCTCCGTGAGCTTCGTCATCGGCTCCCTGATCGGGACGGGACACGTCGGATGATCCTGAACACGCTCTCAGAAGCGGTCCTTCCGGGTAGCAAGGAGTTCACCGCCCCGACGCGCAGCGGACACGGGCCGATCACCAACGATCCGTACGGTGTCGTCCAGGCGCGACCGCGTCGTCAGGAGGTGCGGTGATGGCACGGATCGAGATGGCGGGCGTGGTCAAGCGGTTCGGCAACGACACGGTCGTCGACGGAGTCGACCTGACCGTCGAGGAGGGGGAATTCGTCGTCCTGCTCGGACCCTCCGGCTGTGGCAAGACGACGACCCTCCGCATCGTCGCAGGCCTCGAGAAGATGACGTCGGGTGCGCTGCAGTTCGACGGCGAGCTCATGAACGACGAGCCGCCGGACCGGCGCGGCGTGGGCATGGTGTTCCAGAACTACGCGCTGTACCCGCACATGACGGTGCGCGACAACCTCTCCTTCGGCTTGCAGTCCCGCCGTACCGGGCGGCGCCGGGCGGCACGGGAGCGGGAACGCCGGCAAGTGCGGGAGGTCGTCGACCTGCTCGAGCTGCAGCACGTCATCGACCACCGCCCCAAGGAGCTCTCCGGTGGCCAACGCCAGCGGGTGGCGCTCGGCCGGGCACTGATCCAACAGCCGCGTGTCTTCCTCCTCGACGAGCCGTTGTCCAACCTCGACGCCAACCTGCGCGACCGCATGCGCATGGAGCTGGCGCGGCTCCACGAGAAGCTCCCGGTCACGACCATCTACGTCACGCACGACCAGAGCGAAGCCCTGACGCTCGCTGACCGTGTCGTCGTGATGCACGAGGGCCGCATCCGCCAAGTGTCGAGCCCGAGAGACATCTACGAGCGCCCGGCCGACGCCTTCGTGGCGGGGTTCATCGGTTCGCCGGGCATGAACCTGTGGACCCTGCCCTGGGGCACCGACGAGCGGGGCGAGCACACGCTCGCCGGCGGCGCCGTCCGGCTCCCCGCGCCGCCGGACCCGGCACTCGTCGGCGACGGCCGCTCGATCACCGTCGGCATCCGGCCCGAGCACCTCGAGGTCGTCGGCGACGACGGCGTCGTCGTCGTGCCGTGCGTCGTGGACCTCGTCGAGCATCTGGGCAGCCACCTCCTGGTCCACGCCAGCCTCACCACGGAAGAGCGCCACCCCGTCATCGCCCAGCTCGACGCGGCGACGTCGGTCGAGCGCGGTGCCGTGGTGCACCTCGGCGCGGCGCCGGAGCGGGTGCACGCCTTCGATGCCGAGACCGGCAACCGCCTGGGCGCCTTCGTCGGGTCGCCGCGCATCGCCGTCTCGGCATGACCGCTGTGGCGACGAGGCGCGTGGAGCTCCGATGACGATGCGGCCCATGGTTGCTGCGGTCACTCGGTCGTGGCCGGCGGCCGGCCGGCGCACCACGGAGGACACCACGACGCCCGGACGAGGCAGCCGTGGTGCACTGCGCCGCCTCAAGGACCGCGCCGTCGCCTACGGGCTCCTGTTCCCCGCCATGGCGGTGTTCCTCGTGTTCTTCTACATCCCGGCCGCCTACCTCGCGTACATCGCCTTCTTCCACTGGGGCGTGCTGACATCGGCGACCAAGTTCGTAGGGCTCGAGAACTTCCGCCGGCTGATCGCCCAGCCGCTCTTCCTCCACTCCCTCTGGACGTCGCTCTACTACACGCTGGTCATGATCCCGGCGACCGTCCTCCTCGCGCTGGGGATCGCGCTCGTCCTCCGAGAGGCGGTGACGGCGCGGCGGGGAGGCCTCTGGCGCTCGGCGGTCTTCCTCCCGCACGTCACGCCGGTCGTCGCCACCTCGATCATCTGGGTCTGGATCTTCAACCCCCAGTTCGGGCTGGCCAACTTCGTCCTCACGTCCCTGCACCTTCCGGCGCTCGGCTGGCTCGGCACAACCCGCTGGGCACTGCCGGCCGTGATGATCGACAGCCTCTGGCACTCCCTCGGCCTCTACGTGATCATCTTCCTGGCCGGGCTGGCCAACGTCCCCCGGGAGCTCGTGGAGGTGGCCCAGCTCGACGGCGCGCGCCGACGGCGGGTCTTCCGACGGATCATCTGGCCCCTCCTGTCCCCGACGACGTTCTTCGTCGTGATCCTCGCCACGGTCAACAGCTGGCAGGCCTTCTCGCAGATCTACACGATGACCGGAGGTCCCCACGGCGGCGCCGGTGGACCTGCCTTCTCGACCACGACCGATGCGCTGCTCGTGTACCAGACGGCGTTCATCTACGACCACTTCAGCCTGGCGGCCGCCATGGCGCTGGTCCTGTTCATGATCATCCTGGTGCTCACCCTGCTGCAGAAGTGGATCTCCAACCGCGTGGTGTTCTACCGATGAGCGCCGCCGCGCGCCCTCGCCGGCGCCTGCGCCCGGGAAAGGTCATCCGCTGGAGCGCCGTCGTCGGCATCGCGGTCATGTTCGCCTTTCCCCTCTACTGGGTCCTCGTCACGGCCTTCAACAGCCACGGCGGCGTGTACTCGCTCCCTCCGAACTTCCTCCCGGGCTTCCACATGGGAGCGTTCCTCGACGTGGTCGCCCACACGAACTGGTTCCGCTACATGGCGAACACCGTCCTGATCGCCGGGACGACCGTCGTCCTGGTGATCGCCACGTCGGCGATGGCCGGCTATGCGCTGGCCGAGCTGAGCTTTCGCGGGAACGGCGCCTTCTTCTTCCTCGTCCTCGCCGTCATCATGCTCCCGGCACAGGCGCTCCTGATCCCCCAGTACGCGGTTGCCGTCCACCTTCACCTGCTGAACTCCTATGCCATCCAGATAATCCCGTTCGCCGCCAGCACGTTCGGCGTGATCTTGTTCCGTCAGTTCTTCAAGGGGCTCCCCCGCGCCTACTGGGAGGCCGCACGCCTGGACGGGGTGGGGCACCTGCGGTACATCTGGAAGGTTGCCCTGCCGCTCGCCCGGCCTGCGGTCGTCACGGTGGCCCTCCTCACCTTCATCACCTCCTGGAACCAGTTCCAGTGGCCGCTCATCATGACGACGTCGCACTCCGTCCAGCCCATCGAAGTCGCGCTCTCGCACTACATGCAGACCTTTGAGGCGAACTGGCGGAAGCTCACGTCGGCCGTGGTCCTCGCCCTCGCGCCGGTCGTCCTGCTCTTCGTCATCCTCCAGCGCCACATCGTCGCCGGTGTGGCAGGACGGGACAGCGGCGTCAATGCGTGATCCGGTGAGCAATGCCGGTGGGGGCGGTTCATGCACCGTCCTGGTCGTGGAGGACGACGCCGAGCTTCGATCGGCGATGCGGCGCTACCTGACCGAAGAAGGCTTCCGCGTCCAAGAGGCCGCAGACGGCGATGTGGCGCTCGGCGTTCTCCTCGAAACAGCGTACCGCGGCACCAGTGGTGCGGTGGACGCGGTGGTACTGGACCTGCTCTTACCCCGGTTGAACGGCCGAGAGGTCTGCTACCGGCTCCGTCAGGCCGGCTGCTGGGTCCCAGTGCTCATTGCCACCGCTTACGGCGAGGTCGAGGACCGGATCCAGGGCTTCCACGACGGTGCCGACGACTACCTCGTGAAGCCGTTCAGCCTGGCGGAGCTGGTCGTCCGGCTACGCGCCATCCTCCGACGCGCCGTCGGCGGGGGCGAAGGGCACATCGCCGTCGGCACGTTGCGGCTCGCCCCGCTGGGCCGCCGGGCGTGGAGCGGGGAGGTCGAGATCTCCCTCTCACCAAGGGAGCAGGAGGTCCTGGCGTTCTTCATGCAGCGAGCCGGCATCGTGCTCAGTCGAGAGGTGGTGCGGCGCGGCGTGTGGGGCGACGATGCCACGGTCTCGAGCAACTCGGTGGACCAACACATCGCACACCTCCGGCGCAAGCTCAAGAAATTGTCCGCGACGGTCGGGATCGACACCGTCCAGGGCGTGGGCTACTGCCTGCGGGTGAAGCGGTGATCCCGGATGCCGATCCGCCTTCGGCTCGCCCTGATCGTGACCGTGGTTGCATCGATCCTCGTCCTCGTTGGCGGCACCGCGTTCGAAGCGAGCCTGTCCGGCGGGATGCGCGCCACGCTGGAGGACTTCCTCCGCCGCAGCGCACACCGCTTGGAGCACGAGCTGGCCGACCACCGGGTCCTCCTCGCGGATGCCAGCCGGCCGGTGCACCCGGTGAACGACCAGAGCATCCTGCAGGTTCTCGTTCGTACCGGTCAGGTCGCGTACACGACGACCCGGGCCGGGACCGATGCGCTCGTGACGGCTGCGGAGCGCCGAGCGGCGCTGCACAAGCCGGTCTTCGTCCAGCGCTCGCGCAGCGGCTGGCACGACCCGCGGCTGGTGCTCATCGAGGCCGTCCCGGGGCGACCGGATCTCGTCGTGGTCGTCGGTGCGTCGCTCGACGAGCTCACCAACGCTCGCAGCCGCCTCCTGCAGGCCCTCTTCATTGGCG
>DAHUZJ010000121.1 GCA_027306585.1 Acidimicrobiaceae bacterium
GCGGCCACCCACGCGGCCACCCACGCGGCCAAGGAGGCCGCCCGGTCAGCTGCCGCCGCGTCCGCCAAGGGCTCGGGCCCGGTCGACGTGCTCTACGCCGGCTCGCTCGTCACGTTCGTGCAGACATCCCTCGACGCCGCCTTCCACCAGGCGACCGGGTACTCGGTGACAGGGATCCCCGGCGGGTCCACAGGGCTTGCCTCGGAGATCAAGGGTGGCGTCCACGTGGCCGACGTCTTCATCAGCGCCGCCGCCAAGAGCAATGCGGCGCTCGAAGGTGCGGCCAATGGGAACTGGGTGACCTGGTACGCCACGTTCGCCACGTCGCCGTTGCTGATCGGCTACGACTCGTCCAGCAAGTTCGCCACCACACTCGAGAAGAAGCCGTGGTGGAAGGTGGTGACCCAGCCGGGGTTCCAGATGGGGAGGACGAATCCGGCGACAGACCCGAAGGGCGTGCTGGCCGTCAAGGCCGTCGACGAGACGGCCACCAAGGAGCATGACCGCGCCCTCCGGTCCGTCGTCGCCAGCACAGCCAACATCTTCCCGGAGCAGACGATGGTCGGCCGGCTCCAGGCGGGGCAGCTCGACGCCGGCTTCTTCTACGGTGTGGAGGCGTCGGCCGCCAAGCTACCGACGGTGCCGCTCAAGAGCGTCAACCTGAGCGCCGGCTACACGGTCACGGTGGTCGCGAACGCTCCGCACCCGGCCGCCGCTGCCGCGTTCGTCAAGTTCCTCCTGAGCGCCAAGGGCAAGGCCTTGCTCGAGAAGAACGGCATGGCGGCGCTGGCCAAGCCGAAGGTGTCGGGGAAGCGGGCTGCAGTGCCGTCCACGCTGAAGAAAGTGCTCGGCTAGTGCCACGGGGGGCGGCGCGCACGCCCCTCCCGTGGCTTGCCGGGCTGCTCCTCCTGTACCTCGGGATCCCCATCGTCGCCTTCTGCGTGCGCCTGGCGGCGACGCACGATCGTGGCTTCGGCGACCCGGGCCTGTTCCCGGCGCTCGGGGTGTCCGCCCTGGCCGCCTGCGTCACCACGCTGGTCGCCACCCTCTTGGGGGTCCCGCTGGCCCGGCTCCTCGCCCGGGGGCGGGCACGGACGTCCGCCGTGATCGGCCTGGTCGTCCAGCTGCCACTGGCCGTGCCACCGGTGATGGGTGGGATCCTGCTGATCTACCTGGTCGGGCCGTACACGTGGCTCGGGCGCCTGTTCGGCGGCCACCTGACGGGCTCGCTGGTCGGGGTCGTGCTGGCGCAGCTCTTCGTGGCCTCGCCGTTCCTCGTCGTGAACGCCCGCTGGTCCTTCGCCGCCATCGACCCGGCGCTCGACGACGTCGCGGCCACCCTGGGGCGCGGCCCGCTCGACCGGTTCCTCCGCGTCGACGTCCCGGCGGCGGCCCCCGGGATCCGGGCCGGGATGGTCCTCACCTGGCTCCGAGCCTTCGGCGAGTACGGCGCCACCGTCGTGATCGCGTACCACCCCACCTCGCTGCCGGTGTACACCTTCACCCAATTCTCGGCGACCGGGCTGCCGGGGACCATGGCACCGACGGCGCTGGCGCTCGGGGTGGCCGCGGTGGCCGTGGCGCTGAGCCGCGTCGCCCTCCTGCGCCTGCCGACGCGGCGCCGGTCGCCGGGGGACGGGCTGGCCGCCCGGGCCACGGCAGCGCCGCGACCCGCGCTCCCCATGCCGTCGCCGGTCGGGTTCGACGTGGACTGGCAGCGCGGCACCTTCCGGCTCGTCCTCCGGCACGCCACGGGGTCGGCACGCCTCGCCGTCCTGGGGCCCTCGGGCTCGGGCAAGTCGACGTTGCTGCGGTGCCTGGCGGGCCTCGAGGGGCCGGGGCCCGGACCGGTCTGGTTCGGGGACCGCCGGGTCGAGGCGCTGGCGGCCGAGCACCGGCGAGTGGGCTACGTGGCCCAGACGTTCGGGCTGTTCCCGGGAAGGACCGTGTGGGAGCAGGTGATGTTCGCTCCTGACGCCGACCCGGCCGCCGCGGCCTACTGGCTCCATCGCCTCCACCTCGACGGCCTGGAGGGCCGGTTGCCCGGGGAGCTGTCGGGCGGCCAGCGCCAGCGGGTGGCGCTCGCCCAGGCGCTCGCCCGCTCGCCCGACGTGCTGCTGCTCGACGAGCCCTTCGCCGCGCTCGACACCCCGGTCCGCCGTGACCTCCAGCAGGAGCTGCGCCGGCTGCAGCGAGAGACCGGCGTGGCGACGGTGCTCGTCACCCACGATCCCGAGGAAGCCGCCCTTCTCGCCGACGACGTCGTCGTGGTGGCCGACGGGCGGCTGGCGCAGGAGGGCCCCACCCGCGCCGTCTACCGCCAGCCGGCGTCGCCCGGCGTCGCTCGCCTGGTGGGCGTGGCCAACCTGTCGACGGGCACCGTGCTGGCCCCCGGGTTGGTGCAGGCGGCGGGCGCCGTGCTCGGGGCGGACACCGGTGAGCTGCCTCCCGGCGCGCCGGTCCTGTGGAGCATCCGGCCCGAGCTCCTGCGGTTGGTGGGCGGCTTGCCCGGCGCCGGCTGGGCGCTGCTGGAAGCGGCGGTCGTCGACGTGGTGGAGCTGGGGTGGACGACCGAGGTGGCCGTGGCGGCGGGGCCCGGGCTGGAGCTTCGCCTGCGGTCGGGGGACGACGTGGGCGTCGCCGTCGGCGACCCGTGCACGGTGGGCGTGCCCGCCGGCGCCGTCCGGGTGTGGCAGCGCCCGGACCCCACGCCGTCGGGCGCGGCGGCCGCCGTGGGCGGTGGGCCGGACGACGCGGCGCCGGCCGGGTAGCGGGCGCGCCCGGCCTCAGGCGTCGGCTGGCAGCTCGATGCTGACGTTGGTCGCCTTGACCACGCCGTCGGCGAGCATCCCCGGCTCGAGGCCCAGCTCGTCGGCGGCTTCCCGGGTGATGAGGGAGACCAGGCGATGCGGCCCCGCCTGCACCTCCACCTGTGCCGCCACCCCGTCGCGCAGCACGCGGGTCACGATCCCCGGGAAGCGGTTGCGCAGCGACTGGCGATGGGCCCGGTCCTGCTCGCCGCCGAGCTCCACCGCCAGGCGGGCCAGGTCGGCGCCGTCCACGCACCGGTGCCCGCCGGCGTCGGTCACCGTGTGCACCCGGCCGGCGTCCGCCCACCGGCGCATGGTGTCGGTGCTCACGCCGAGCAACCGGGCGGCACGGCTGACGCGGTAGGCGGGCACCGTCACACGGTAGCCGGGGGATCGAGGGCCGCCAGGTCCTCGGTGGTGTCGACGTCGCTCGGGTCCCCCTCGCAGGCGACCTCCGTCACGAGGTCCGGTCGCCGGCGCATCACGACGCGGGCGCCCTCGTCGCCGTCCATCGGGAGCTCGGCCCACACCACCCGGTCGAGGCGGACCGGGTTGCGCCGCCGGCCGCCGTAGGTCGCCACCACGATCGGCCCGCCCGGCGCGCCGGCCACGGCCCGCCACGCGGCCGACGTCACGAGCGGCTGGTCGCCCAGGCCCACGACCGCCGCCGTGCGGCCCTGCCGGTCGCACCAGTCGAGCCCGGCTCGCAGCGACGTCGCCTGGCCGCGGGCCCAGTCCTCATTGGCGAGAAGGGTCACGGGGAGGCCGGCCAGCGCGTCGGACAGGTCGACCGCCCCCATCACCACGACGAGCTCGTCGAACGCCGCGTCGGCAGCCGCAGCCACCGCCCAGGCGACCAGCGGGCGGCCGCGGTAGGGCGCGAGCAGCTTGGGTACCTCGCCGGTGAACCGGCTCCCCTCCCCGGCGGCCAGGACGACCGCCGCCGTGCCGCTCAGCGGGCGGCCACTTCCGCCGGCTGGTGGATCGGGCCGCTGCGGTCCCGCAGGGAGGGGGCGTGGCGGCCCGTGCGCTGGGCGATGATCTCGGCACAGATGGCGACCGCCGTCTCCTCCGGCGTGCGGGCCCCGATGTCGAGGCCGATCGGCGCCATGACCCGCTCGAGGTCCGCGGCGTCGACCCCCGCTTCCCGGAGGCGTTGCACCCGGTCGGCGTGGGTCCGCCGTGAGCCCATCGCCCCGAGGTAGCCGGCCCGCGTGCCGAGGGCCGCCACGATGGCCGGGACGTCGAACTTCGCGTCGTGGGTGAGCACGCAGACGGCGTCCCGGGGGCTGAGCTCGCCGGCGATGGTGGCGAGGTGGCGCTCGGGACGGTCGACCACGACCTCGTCGGCGAGGGGGAACCGGGCCCGGGTGGCGAACGCCGGGCGTGCGTCGCACACCGTGACCCGGTAGCCGAGGACCTTGGCCACCCGCACGAGGGCGGCCGTGAAGTCGACAGCGCCGAAGATGACCATGTGCGGGGGCGGGGCGAACACCTCCAGGAACACCCCGACTGTCCGCATCCGCGCCTCGCCGCGGGCACCGTAGTGACGGGTGGTCGACAGCCCGCTGGCCAACGCGCCCACGGCGTCGCGCCGCACGACCTCGTCGATCTCGGGTGAGCCCAGGGAGCCGTCGACCCGCCCGTCGGCGTCGACCAGCATCGAGCTCCCGAGTGCGGGGACCTCGTCGCCCGCCCGTTCGACCACGGTGGCCAGCACGACGGGCGTGGCGGTGGCGAGCGCCGCCCGCAGCTCGTCGTAGACAAGAGGGACGTCGGGGGTGACCAGCACGTGGATGGTGCCGCCACAGGTCAGCCCCACGGCGAACGCTTCCTCGTCCGAGTAGCCGAACGTGCACCGCCGGGGAGCCTCGCCGGCCATCGCCGCCAGCGCCTCGGTCACCACGGCGCCCTCGACGCAGCCGCCGGACACCGAGCCCGCCACCTCGCCCTGCTCGTTGACCGCCATGGTCGCGCCCGGGTCGCGAGGGCCGGAGCCCTCGAGGCCGACGACCCGCGCCACGGCCACCCGCAACCCGGCGCGGCGCCACCGCTCGATGTCGCCGATCACCTCTTGCATGGCGACGATCCTACGTCCGAAGGGCCGCGCGGCCGTCGGCGCCACGGCGCGCGCCCCGCCAGTGGCGTTGCCCGGTGCACGCGAGCGAGGCCGTCTCTGCGAGGGCCCGCGTGCGCCGGACCCTCAGCCCTCGCCCGAGGGCAGGCCCAGCACCGAGAGGTCGGTGACGAGCACCTCCACGGCCCCCCCCTCGGCCACCCCGTCCCCGTCGGGCACCAGGGCGAGGCCGTGGGCACCGGCCAGGGACCCGATCTGGTGGGAGCCCTGGCCCCGGAGGGGCACGGCCCGCCACCCGGTGGGCCCGCCGCGCTCCAAGCGGACCCGGGCGAAGTGCAGCCGGCCGTCGGGCCGCCGGCGCAGGTCCCCGGCCGCCGTCGCCTGGACCCGGGGCCGCCCGGTCACCTGCTGGCCCGCCATCCCGAGCACGGCCGGACGCACCAGCAGCTCGAAGCTGACCGCCGACGACACCGGGTTGCCGGGCAGGCCGAAGGCGGGGACCGCACGACCCGCCGGGTCCCGCAGGACGGCGCACGAGAAGGGCTTGGCCGGGCGGATGGCGATCTGCAGCCACTCGGCCGTCCCGCCCCCGAGGCGGTCGAGCACGACCTTCACGAGGTCGACGTCGCCCACGCTGACCCCGCCGGACAGCACCATAACGTCGATGCCGGCCAGCGCTCCCTCGATCCGGGCCGTGAGCGCCACCTCCTCGTCGGGAGCACGGCCCAGGTCGACCGCGACGCATCCGGCCTCGCCGGCGAGCGCCATCAGCATCGGCCGGTTCGAGTCGTAGATCTGTGCCGGGCCCAGCGGCTGACCGGCGTCCACCAGCTCGTCGCCGGTGGAGAGGACCCCCAGCCGCGGGCGCAGGTAGGCGGTCACCTCCGCCACGCCAGCGCTGAGCAGGGCGGCGAGCTGCGTCGCGCCGATGAGGGTGCCGGCGTCGACCACGGTGCCCCCGGGGGGCACGTCGTCCCCGGCGGGCCGGATGTTGTCCCCGGGGGCCACGGCCGCCTCGATGTGCACCCGGCGGTCCCCGTCCGGCTTCGTCAGCTCCACCATGCACACGGCGTCGGCGCCGGGTGGGACGGGAGCGCCCGTCATGATGCGGACCGCCTGGCCGGGCCCGACCTCGGGCCGGGCGGTCGAGCCGGCGAGGACCCGTCCCACGACCTCCAGGGTGCCGGGTGCGTCGGCCGCCCGCAGGGCGTAGCCGTCCATGGCCGAGTTGGCGAAGGGGGGGACCGCCACCGCTGCCGTGGCCGGCTCGGCCAGGACGCACCCGAGGGCGTCGGTGACGGGTATGCGTGCCGCCCGCGGCGGCGGGCAGATGCCGAGCGCCTTACGGCGAGCGTCGGCGAGAGGGATCACACGTGGCCGCCGCGCCGGCTCTCCGCCGTCACCCCGATCAGCGCCGTCAGGATCAGGCCGAGCCCTGGCAGGACCAGCCACACGCCGAACACCAGGGCGAGCAGCGACATGAAGGCGCCCGTGCCGAGGACGAACGGCCAGATGCTCGAGCCGGGGAAGGTGTTGACGATGCCCGCACCGTCGGCGATGGTGGCGTCGTCGCGGTCTTCGGGCCGGTCCCCCACGACCCGGTCGAGCTTGCCCCAGAAGAAGAACCGGTAGCCGTGGAACCGGCGGTGCCAGTAGAAGTAGAAGCTCCCTGGCAGCAGCCCGAGGAGGCAGGTCCCGAGCAGCATCATGCTGCCGCCGTCCTCGTAGCTGAGGAACCAGTAGATCAGCGCCACGCAGCCGAAGAACAGCCCGACGCCCAGCAGGAAGGTGGACTCGATCTTCATCGCACGAACGCCCTTCCTCCGGTGCCGCCGCCTGTGCCGCCGCCGGGACCCCGGTCGGCGCCGTCGCCCGACGGCCCGGAGCCGTTGCCCGGCGGCGGTGGCACCTGCGAGTGCCCATGGCGGAGCGTGAGGGCGTCGGGGTGGTCGTAGTCCCACGTGGGCCGTTCCGAGCGGATCGGCGGCAGGTGGGTGTAGTTGTGGTGCGGCGGTGGCGAGGTGGTGAACCACTCCAGCGTCTGGGCGTCCCACGGGTTGTTGCCGGCGAGCACCGGGTCGCGCCAGGAGATCCAGAGGTTCACGAGCAGGACGAAGAACCCCGCCGCGATCAGGAAGGCGCCGATCGTGGAGGCGATGTTCCAGGACTGCCAGCCGAGGTCGGCCGGGTAGTGGGCGACGCGCCGCGGCATTCCCCTCAGGCCGAGGACGTACTGGGGCAGGTAGGTGACCCAGAAGCCGACGAACGTCAGCCAGAAGTGCCACTTGCCGAGCTTGTCGTTCAGCATCCGGCCGAACATCTTCGGGTACCAGAAGTAGAGGCCGCCGAAGCCGGCGAACACCGCCGTCCCGAAGAGCACCTGGTGGAAGTGGGCGACCACGAAGTACGTGTCGTGGGTGAAGAAGTCGATGGGCGGGGACGCCAGCATCACACCGGTCACACCGCCCATGAGGAAGGCGAAGAGGAAGCCGATGGCGAAGAGCATCGGGGTCTTGAACACCAGCTGGCCGCGCCACATCGTGCCGATCCAGTTGAAGAACTTGATGCCCGTCGGCACGGCGATGAGCAGGCTGAGCAGGGAGAAGAACGGCAGCAGGACGACACCCGTGGTGAACATGTGGTGGGCCCACACGCCCGTCGACAGGGCGGCGATGGCCATGGTGGCGAAGACCATGCCCTTGTACCCGAAGACCGGCCGCTTGGAGAAGGTGGGGAAGATTGTGGTCGCCATCCCGAAGTAGGGCAGGGCGAGGATGTACACCTCCGGATGGCCGAAGAACCAGAACAGGTTCTGCCACAGGACCGGCGACCCGCAGGCGTTCGGGGCGGGCGCGCCGGTCACGGTATGGCAGCCCAGCACCTGGTAGATGTGCGTCCCGAAGTGCCGGTCGGCGAACAGCATCACGAGCGCCGCGGTCAGGACCGGGAAGGCGATGAGGATGAGGATGCCCGTCACCAGCATGTTCCAGGTGAAGATCGGCATCCGGAACATGGTCATGCCGGGGGCCCGCAGGTAGAAGATGGTCGCCACCAGGTTGACCCCGGTGAAGATGGCGGAGAACCCGGTGAGCACCAGCGCCATGATCCACAGGTCGCCACCGGCGCCGGGCGTGAAGGTGGAGGTGGACAGGGGCGCGTAGGCCACCCAGCCGAAGTTGGCGGCACCGCCCGAGACGAAGAAGCCGAGGAGCATGGTGATGGACCCGCCGGCGAACAGCCAGTAGGAGAGCGCGTTGAGGCGGGGGAACGCCATGTCGGGGGCGCCGATCTGCAGCGGCACGACGTAGTTGGCCAAGCCCCCGAAGGCGAATGGCCCGGCGAACAGGTACATCATGATGCTGCCGTGCATCGTGAACAGCTCGTTGTACTGCTGGAAGGTGACGAAGGTCCCGGCCGGTGTCGTCAGCTGGACGCGGATGCCGAGGGCCAGCAGGCCCGCGATGTAGAACAACACCACCGCCGTCACCATGTAGCTGATGCCGATGACCTTGTGGTCGGTGGTGGTGAGCCACTTGAGCAGGCCGGTCGGCCCGTGCTCGCCGGCGCCGCCGGCCTCTGTGGCCGTGCTTGTGAGCGGCGTGGCGATGCCGCCGCCGGCGATCGGCGGACTGATGACGTCGGTCATCAAATGCTCCCTGTCCCAGACGTTGCGATTTGGTGCTTCGCGCTTGTGATCGAGCCGGTGGGGGTCACGCTGTTGCCCTGGCGGTGCACCCAAGTTGTGAATGCGGACGGCGAGACCACCTTCACCTGGAAGAACATGAGCGAGTGGTACAGGCCGCAGTACTGCGTGCACTGCCCCCGGAAGGTGCCCGTCGTGGTGGCGTGCAGGTTGAACTGGTTGGTGACACCCGGCAGGGCGTAGCGGCTGAAGTTGAACGCCGGCACGTAGAAGCCGTGGACGACGTCGGCCGACCGCAGGTAGATGCGGACTGTCTCACCCACCGGCATGACCATCGTGGGGTCCTGCGTCTCGATGCCGAGCACCCGGACGTGGTACTTGGGGTACTGGAACTGCCATCCCCATTGAAAGGCGGTCACGTTGACCGTGACCTGCTTCGATGTGACGGCGTCGACCTCGTTCTCGGTGACGAACGTGAAGCCGAACAGCGTCAGCACGATGAGGATGGGGACGACCGTGTACACGATCTCCACCAGCGTGTGGTACTGGGTCTGCGGGGGGATGGCGTCCGAGCGCTTCCGGTAGCGGAGGATGGCCCACAGGATCAGGAAGAAGACGACGGCGAAGACGACGATCCCGGCGATGAAGAACCCCTGCCAGAGCTTGAAGGCGTCCTGTCCCTGGGTGGTGGCGCCGCGGTAGGCCCCGAAGGTGGGGAGGTTGCAACCGGCGAGCAGCAGGCCGGCGGCAACTGCTCCGAGGGCCGCCCAGCGTCGCGAGATCCGACGGTTGCGGAGGACGCCACCCCCAGGGCGGCGAGAGGTCGAGGGATCCACGGCTGGCGACTGTAGCGAACCCCGTCGCCGAAGTAGAAGTTGGCTGGTGGGCGCCTTGGTCGCCGCCCGGGGTCGCGCTAGGCCTTGGGCTCTTCGGCGGGGGCCGACCCGTCGCGAACGCCCTTCTCGAACTCGCTCTTGGCCGAGCCCAGGTTCCGGGCGATCTTGGGAAGGCGGGTGCCCCCGACCAGGAGCACGATCGCTGCCACCACGATCACGATGATGAGGTCTGGCCCAATGATCTCTGCCAGCATGCCGGTCTCCCTGTCCCGCGGGCTCGTCGAGCACCGCAGCACGCAAGCCTAGACCCCACACGCTGCCACGTGCCCGGCGCCCGAGGCCCTCCTCAGGGCCCTGCCAGGACGACTCCCATGAACAGCGCGGCGAGCGAGGCCACGCCGGCCAGGGCGCCCCACACGGCGAGGGCGTGGGGGCTCCGCGCCCGGGAGTGCAGGAAGGCGGCCGCCCCGGCCAGCACCACGACGCCGACCTTGGCCCACAACACGGCCCACCACGCGGGGGAATGGCTGCCGCTCGCCGCCACGTTCCATGCACCGGTGCCCACCAGGAGGACGAACGCGGGCCAGCTCAACCGGCCGAAGGCCCGGGCCACGGCCTGCGGGGCCCCAGGACCGAGGCGGCGCACGGACGGCAGGAGGCCGGCCAGCACCACCTGGCCGCCGACCCAGACGGTTGCCCCGAGGACGTGGAGCCCCAGCCGGACCGCCGTGAGCGCCGGTGCGAGGTCGCCGCCCGCCACGCTTCCTGCGAGCACGCTGCTAGCGGCCCTGCCAGTTCGGGGGGCGCTTCTCGGCGAAGGCGACCGGGCCCTCCATGGCGTCCGAGGAGCTGAAGACGACACCGACCGCCTGGTCGTTGATGCGCCAGGCCTCCTCCTCGCTCACGTCCACCGACCGGCGGATCACGTCCTTCGAGTGGCGCACCGACAGCGGGGCGTTGGCGGCGATCCGCTCGGCGAGGGCCAGCGCCTCCTCCATCACGCGCGCCCCCGGCACCACGCGGTTCACCAACCCCAGGGCATGGGCTCGGCCGGCGTCGATGGGCTCCGCGGTGAGGGCCATCTCGAGGGCCGCGGCGTAGGGGATGCGCTTGGGGAGGCGGACCAGGCCCCCGGCCGCGGCGATCAGCCCGCGGCTCGCCTCGGGGATCCCGAACAGGGCGTGGTCGGCCGCCACGACCAGATCGCACGAGAGCATCACCTCGAGCCCGCCGGCGAGCGCCGAGCCGTTGACGGCAGCGATCAGGGGCTTCGGGAAGACCCGCCGGGCGATGCCCCCGAACCCACCGGGTGCGTTGATCACGGCGTCGCCCTCGCCGGCGGCGAACGCCTTGAGGTCCATCCCCGCCGAGAAGGCCTTGTCGCCGCTGCCGGTCAGGACCACCACCCAGACCTCGGGGTCGTCGGCCAGCTCGTCGAAGGCGGCACCCATGGCCTGGGCCAGGGCGCCGTTGATGGCGTTGCGCGCCTCGGGGCGGTTCATCGTGAGGACCTCGATGTGCCCTCGGCGTTCCCGCAGGACCACGTCGGCCATGGTGCGCTCCCTTCGCCGGATCGTCGTGCCGCAGACGGTAGCCCGTGACATGCTGTGCCGATGGCGGGCGGGCCGGCAGGGTGCTGGCGGGGACTGGCCACCGCCGGCTGGGCGGTGGAGGGCGGGTACCACCGCCCCGGCGGGCCCGCCAACCAATGGGTCCAATGGGAGCTGGCGGGCCTGGTGCCGCCCTCGCCGCCGGGGCCTGCGTTCTGGGACGATCCGGCCACCCTGCTCGACGAGGTCGCCGGCGCCGGCTGCACGGCCTTCGGCCTGTCGGTGGAGTGGGCTCGCATCGAGCCCGAGGAGGGCGTCGTCGACGCCGCGGCCCTCGATCGCTACGCCACCGTCCTGGACGGCTGCGCCGAGCGAGGGCTGCTCCCCGTGGTCACCCTGCTGCGCCGTACCCACCCCTGGTGGCTCGGGGAGGAGTTCTGGCTCACGCCGGGCGCCCCCGACCGCTTCGCCGCTCACGTCGCCCGGGTCGTGGAGCGTCTGGCGGGCGGTTGCCGCCACTGGGTGACGGTCCACGAGCCGAACCTGGCCGCCGCCGCCGGGTGGGTGATCGCCACCGAGCCGCCGGCGCGGGTGGGTGCGCTGTCGGACGCTTGGGCGGTCTGCGACAACCTCCTGACCGCCCACGTGCTGGCCGCCGAGGAGGTCCACCGGTGCCAGCCGGACGCCCAGGTGACCCTGTCGCCCCGCGCCTCGAGCGTGTACGACCTCCATGCCCTGCTCGTGGACCTGTTGTGCGCCCGCCGCCTCGGTGTCGGGGCGCACGACGTCGACGAGCTCGTGGCGGAGCGCCGGGCCGTCCACGATCGGTCGGTCCCGGCCTCGGGACCGGCGGAACGCCTCCTGCGGCGTGCCGCCGCCGCCACCTCGCCCTTCGGGGGACGGCGGGGCGTGCGCCGGCCGTCGCCGCGGCGGGTCGTCGACGCCGTCTACGCCGCCCACCGGCCCTGTTCCCTGGACGCCGTCGCCGTGTCCTGGCAGCAGCCCGACCCCACCCGGCTCTTCCGGGTGCCCGCCGGCATCCGAGCCGGCCGAGGTCCGGCCGGACCGTGGGCCCGGCGCCCGTGGACGGTGCGGCCCGATCCGGCCGCTCTCGGGCGGTGGTGCGTCGTGCAGGCCGCCGCCACGCCGGGCCTGCCGCTCTGGGTGCTCGACGACGGCCTGGCGCTCCCGCCGGACGGGAGCGCCCGGCCCGACGGCTGGGACGCCGACGGCTACACCCGGGCCCACCTCGGCGCCCTGGACGGGGCGGCGGTGGCCGGGGCGCCGGTCGCCGGCTACCTCCAGCGGGCGGACGGCTACGACCCGGCGGGCGGACGGCGTGACCCTGCCGCCATGGCGGTGACGTGCGCGCCGGCGGCGACCCGTACCTGATCACGGCGCCAGGGGGCCATCGCCTACGCTCCCTCGAGACGAGGAGCGTGTCGTGCGAATCCTTCTAGTGGAAGACGAGGCGCACCTCTCCCAGGCGGTGGCGAGCGGCCTCCGGGCGGAGGGGTTCGCCGTCGATGTGGCCGACAACGGCACCGACGGCCTGGCGATGGCCCGAGGCGGGGCCTACGACCTCGTCATCCTGGACATCCTCCTGCCCGGCACCAACGGGTTCCTCGTGTGCTCGAGGCTGCGGGCCGCTGGCATCTGGACGCCGATCCTCATGCTGACGGCGAAGGTCGGAGAGCTGGACGAGGCCGAGGCGCTCGACACCGGGGCCGACGACTTCCTCACCAAGCCGTTCTCCTTCGTGGTCCTCCTGGCCCGTATCCGGGCGCTGTTGCGTCGAGGGATGCGGGAGCGGCCCGCCGTGCTCGCGGCGGGTGACCTCACCCTCGATCCGGCCGAGCACCGGTGCCGGCGCGGGGACACCGACATCGACCTCACCCCACGGGAGTTCTCGCTCCTCGAGTACCTCATGCGCTTCGCCGGCGAAGCGGTGAGCAAGCGGGAGATCCTCGCCCACGTCTGGGGCGAGGACTTCGAGGGCGATCCCAACATCGTCGAGGTCTACGTCGGCTATCTCCGGCGCAAGATCGACCAGGCCTTTGGGCGCACCTCGCTGGAGACGGTGCGCGGGGTCGGCTACCGGCTCACCACGGACGGTGGCTGAGCGGCTCGTCGCGTTGCGGGGACTGCTGGGGTCCCTGCGGATGCGCACGGCGCTGGCCGCCGCCCTGGCGGTGGCGATGACGCTCGTGCTGGCCTGCGGCGGCCTCGTGTGGGCGGTCCACCGGTCGCTCATCGACGGTCTGGTCACGACCGCCACCGACACGGCCAACGAGGTGACCAGCCTGGCGGCCGCCGGCGCCGTCCCCGATCCGCCGCCTGCCCAGCCGGGCGTCGTGGTCCAGGTGGTCGACGCTTCCGGCCACGTCGTGGCCGCCACCTCCAGCATCGCCCGCCGGCACCCCGTGGCGAGCGTCCGCCCCGCCCTCGGCACCAGCCAGGTGATCGCCACCCCCCCGCTCGTCCCCGGCGACGACGCCGACCTCACGGTGGCCATGTCCGTGCAGTCGCCCACGGCGGGGCTGGTGACCGTGTACGCCGTGACGTCGGTCCAGGGCGCGGAGCGCTCGACGCACCTGCTGATGGTGCTCCTGGCCGCCGTCACCGGCATCCTGCTGGTGGTGGCCGCCGCCGTCGGATGGGTGCTGGTCGGCCGCGCCCTCCAGCCGGTGGAGGCGATCCGGGCCGAGGTGGCCGACATCACGGCCAGGGACCTGCACCGCCGGGTCCCCGAGCCTCCCCAGCTCGACGAGATCGGACGGCTGGCCGCCACCATGAACGAGACGCTGGCCCGCCTGGAGAAGGCGACCGATCGCCAGCGGCAGTTCGTCTCCGATGCCTCTCACGAGCTGCGGAGCCCGTTGGCGGCGCTGCTCGCCCAGGTCGAGGTGGCCCGCGCCCACCCCGAGTCGGCCGACTGGTCCGCCGTGGCCGATGCCGTTGTCGTGGAAGGGGACCGGCTGTCGCGGATCGTCGACGACCTCCTCCTCATGGCCAGGGCCGACGAGGGCCAGCTCGAGCCGCGCCGCGACCCGGTCGACCTCGACGAGCTGGTGCTGGCCGAGGGCCGCCGCCTCCGAGCCCAGCGCCGGGTGGCCGTCGACCTTCACGGCGTCGGTGCCGGGCGGGTGACGGGCGACGCCGACCAGTTGAGCCGGATGGTGCGCAACCTGGCCGACAACGCCGAGCGCCACGCCCGGGGCACCGTCTCCTTCGGCGTCAGTCGGATCAACGGTCATGTCCAGCTGGTCGTGGCCGACGACGGTCCGGGCATCCCTCCGGACCAGCGCGAGCGCGTGTTCGAGCGGTTCGCCCGGCTCGACACGGCGCGGGACCGGCCGACCGGCGGGACGGGGCTCGGCCTCGCCATCGTGGGCGAGATCGTGGCGACCCATGGCGGGACCATCCACGTGGCCGACTCGCCGGGGGGCGCTCGGTTCGAGGTGGAGCTGCCGGTCGAGGACTGACGCCGGTCGAGGACGGACGTGGGGGCGACGGCGGGTTCAGGCAGGCGTCTGGGCCTGGGCCTTCGGTCGGCCTCGGCCTCGGGTGCGCGCCGGCACGGCCGCCCAGCGGCGTTCGATCTCGGTGAGGAAGCGCTGGCCGGGCGCGAGGTGCGTGAGCACGTCGACCTGGCCTCGCGGGCGGGGGAGCATCCAGGAGTGGCCACCCGGCAGCCACACCACCTCGGTGGCCGCGTGGCGGGCGAACTCGGCGGCCGTGGCGGCGTCGACCAGCCGGTCGAAGCACCCCCACTCGGTGAGGATCGGGAGCCCGCGGGCCGCCACCGCCTCCACCTCGGCGGTCAGGTCCAGCGTCATGAGCATGCTGCCCACGGGGAGGGTGAGGCCCATGGCCCGCAGGTTGCGCCGGACGTCGGGCAGCAACGAGCGGAGCGTGGACGACATGCGGCCGATCAGGAGGTCCGGCAGGTCGAGGAGCAGGGCGCCGACCAGGTCGGCGAACGGCGCCATGTCCGGGGCGCCCAGGCTCACGAGGGTCGCCAGCAGCCCGTTGCGCGCCCGCCAGGCCGGGGTGGCGATGCCGTCCCGATAGACGAGACCGACGACCTCGTCCGGGTAGTCGTGGGCGTACTGGACCGCCACGGCACCACCCATCGAATGGCCGAGCAGGACCACCGGGCCCTCGGTCACGTGGCGGGCGACGTGGCGGGCCTGGCGGGCGAGGCCCGCCATGGAGACCTCGTGCCAGTCGAGCGCGTCGCTGCCCCCGAACCCCGGGAGGCTCGGGTTGACCACGCGCCAGCCCATCCGCTGGGCCAGGCGGGCGCTCTCGCGCCAGTACATCTCCCCGCCGGCGAAGTACCCGTGGATGTTGACGGCCCACATGGGCGGGGTGCCCGGACCACCCGGGCCGTGGGCGTCGACGTTGTCGGAGACGGCGTAGCGGAGCGTCCGGTTCCCCACGCGCACCAGGTCGGGCACCATCTGGACCTCTGGCGTCCGCACCACCTGCCGGTGGTAGAGCGCACGGCCCGTCGTCGCCATCGGCTGGCACGCTACCGGTCGGCCGGTAGCCTCGGCGCGCATGCGAGCACGCCGGGGCATGGCGAAGGCGGTGGTTGCCGTGCGCGGGCTCGCCAGTCTCGATCGGGGCATGGCCGGTGCCGTCGTGGCCAACACCGTGCATGCGGTGGTGCGTGAGTGGCGGGACCGCCGGGTCGAGCAGGCTCCGGCGGTGGTGCGCGGCCCGGGGCGGCTCCTCGCCGTCGAGCCCCAGGCCGGTGGTGGCGTCCGCTGCCGCTTCAGCGAGGGCGAGCTGGAGGTGGTCCACCTCGCCCCCGACCTCGTCCGGGTGACCTGGGGACCGGGAGACCTGCCGGTCCCCTGGGCGACGGCCGACGGCACCGCCCGGCTGGCGGCGGGAGCCGGCGTCACCGGCGTCACCGTGGACGTCGCCGGTGACGCCGTGGCGGGATGCTTCCTCCGTCCTGCGGACCCGGCCGGCCTGGCGGTGGACGTCGCCCCGGACGGCGCCATCCGCTACCGCACGGCCGCCGGCGCGGTGGTGCGCCACGAGCTCCCCCCGCTGCGCCGGGGCGCCGCGCGGACCGCCCGGCTGGTCCTCCGCCCGGGTGAGCGGATCTGTGGCCTGGGGGAGCAAGGATCTCCCCTCGACCAGCGTGGCACCGTCCACCGCTTGTGGAACCGTGACCCGGGCGGCACCTGGGGCACCGGCGTGGACCCGCTGTACTGCGCCGTCCCGGTGCTCGTCGGGCTGCACGTCGAGGGGCACGTCCTCGCCTTCTACGAGAACCCGTACGACGCCACGGTGCGAGTCGGCGACGACGCGGTGGAGCTGACGTTCGTGGCCGGCATGCTGCGGCACTACGTGGCCGCCGGGCCGTTGCCCCGCCTGCTCGAGCAGTACACCGCACTGACCGGCCGGCCACCCCTGCCGCCCCGGTGGGCTCTCGGCTACCACCACTCGCGGTGGGGCTATCGAGACGGAGCCGAGGTCGGGGGCGTGGCAGCGGGCTTCCGGTCGTCGGGCCTGCCGCTGTCGGCGTTCCACCTCGACATCGATCACCTCGACGGCTACCGCGTGTTCACCGTGGACGGGGACCGGTTCGGTGACCTGCCGGCACTGGCGAGCGAGCTGGCCGGCGACGGCACCCGGCTCGTCGCCATCGTCGACCCGGGCGTCAAGGAGGACCCGGCGTTCGACATCTACCGCGAAGGTGTCGACGCCGGTCACTTCGTCACCGACGTCGACGGCTCGGTCGTCCACGGCGTGGTGTGGCCGGGACGTTGCGCCTTCCCCGACTTCACCGACCCCGAGACGCGCCGGTGGTGGGGCGGCTGGTACCGGCGGCTCGCCGACCGGGGGGTGGGGGGTGTCTGGCACGACATGAACGAGCCCACGTTGCTCAGCCTCTTCGGCGACCGGACGCTGCCCCGCAGCGCCCGCCACGCCGCCGAGGGCCGGGGCGGCGACCACCGGGAGTGCCACAACCCCTACGGGGTCCTCATGAACCGCGCCGGCTGGGAGGGCTTGGCGGCGGCGCAGCCCGACCGGCGCCCCTTCGTCCTCTCGCGCGCCGGGTGGGCCGGCGGCCAGCGCTGGGCCTGGCACTGGACGGGGGACAGCGAGTCGACGTGGGAGGGCTTGGCCCAGCAGGTGCCCACGGTCCTCGGCATGGGCCTGTCGGGGCTCCCGTACGCCGGACCCGACACGGGCGGCTTCAGTGCCACACCCGGCCCCGAGCTCTACGTCCGGTGGCTGGAGCTGTCCGTGCTGCTGCCGTTCTGCCGGACGCACTCGGCCGTGGCGGTCCCCCCGCGGGAGCCGTGGCGGTTCCCCGAGCCCGAGCGGGCGGCCATCGGCCGCCTGATCCGCTTTCGGTACCGGCTCCTCCCGTACCTCTACGCGCTGGCCCACGACGCCTCCCGCACCGGGGCCCCGCTGGTGCGGCCGCTGTGGTGGTCGGGTGACCGCCCCGAGAGCGGGTGGCCGGACGGTGCATGGCCCGACGACGCCTTCCTCCTCGGGGACGGCGTGCTCGTGGCTCCGGTCCTCCATCGCGGCGCCACCACGCGGCGGGTGGTGGCGCCACCGGGCTGGTGGTACCGGTGGCGGCCGGGCGGCTCGACCGGCGTGCCAGAGGTGGAGGGACCCTTCGAGGGCGGCGAGCCGGTCGAGCTCATGGCGCCGCTCGGTGAGCCGGTGCTCCTCGTGCGGGGGGGGACCGTCCTGCCGCTCGACGACGGGTGGCTCGACCCCGCGGCGCGGCTGGAGGACGACCACGGGGTCAAGCTGCTCGCCTTCCACTGCTTCCCCGGCCGCTTCCGTACCGCCGCCGGCCGGGGCTACGACGACGCCGGCGACGGGCACGGCCCGTCGCGGCTCGACCGGCTGGTCCTCTCCGGGGGGCGACTGCGCTGGGAGCGCGACGGCGACTACCCGGCCCCCGAACGGGTGCGGGTGGTGGTGCACGGGGAGCACCCCGCCGATGGAACGCTGGCGTCGTTCGGCGACCTCGACCTCCGGGAGCTCACCTGACGGCTCGGGGGACGGCTCAGCTGACGTCCCGCCGGAAGGTGGTGAAGTAGCCGACGAGGGCCAGGCCGAGCCCCCAGGCGATCAGGGCCAGGGCACCGAGCCACCAGCTGAGGAGGGCTGTGCCGATCACGCCCGCCCCAGCCCGGCCGCCGGTGAGGCCGCCGGCGATGGCCTGGGTGGCCCTCGAGGGCAGCCAGTTGACGTCCCAGTGCACGAGGGCGGAGAAGAGAGCCACGACGATGGGCTCGAGCACCAGCGAGATGCCGAGCGAGAGGATCACACCGGCGATCTGGTTGCGCACCAGCACGCCGATGCCCAGCCCGTAGACGCAGAGCAGGGCGTAGGCGCCGAGCAGGCCCGGCACCACCGGCCCCACCTGGTCGAGGAGGTGGGAGACGGATCCACCCTGGCTGACGAGCAGCGGGACGCCCATGGCGGCGACCAGCGCCAGTGAGCCGAGGCACAGCAGCAGACCCCACACGATGCTGGCGAGGACCTTGGCGGTGAGCACCTGCGAGCGGCGAGGGTTGACCAGGAGCGTGGTCGTGAGGACCTTGTGCCGGTACTCGGTGGTGATGACCAGGACCCCGAGCACCGGCGCCATCACCGTCCCGGCCGTGAACCCGGCCCCGACGAGATTGCGGAGGTCGTGGGTGGTCGTCGGTGCCCCGAAGTGGACCGTGCCCCGATCGGCGACGAGGAACGAGAGGACGATGCCCAGCGCGGTCAGCAGGAGGGTCACCGCCAGGCAGACCCACGGCCCGGGCGTCGTTCGGATCTTGTAGAGCTCGGCGCGCAGCAGTCGGGTCACGGGCGCACCTCCGGTGGGGGGCTGGGGGCGGGGGATCCCATCCCGGCCGTCGCGCCCGGGGGGCCCGGGGGGCCCGGGGCGCCCGGTCCACCGGGTCCCGGTGGTCGTGCGGCGGCTGGGATCCCCGGGGCGCCCGGTGGTCGTGCGGCAGCAGGTGGTGGTCCCTGTGCAGCCGCCGGCGCCCCGAGCGTTGTCGTGAGCTGTAGGAACAGGCTCTCGAGGTCCTGGGTGCGTTGGGTGACCTCGTACACGACCACCTGGTGGGCGGCCAGGAGCGGTCCCAGCTGCTCGGGCGACGCCCCGTCCACCAGCACCACCCCGGGCGCCTCCGGGCGGGGCGTGAACCCGGCCTGGGCGACGATCCCGGCCAACCGCTGGGCCTCGGGGGTCCGCACGCGCATCGAGGAGTGGGTCTGGGCGGTGAGCAGCGACAGCGGTCCTTGGACCCGCAGGGTGCCTTGGGAGACGATCACCACGTCGTCGATGGTCTGCGCCATCTCGGCCAGCAGGTGCGAGGAGACGAGGATGGTCCGGCCCTCGCGGGCGAGGTAGCGGAGGAGCTCGCGCAGCCAGGCGATGCCCTGGGGGTCGAGGCCGTTGGACGGCTCGTCGAGGACGAGGACCCCGGGGTCGCCCAGCAGGGCGCCCGCCAGCTGCAGCCGCTGCCGCATGCCCAGCGAGTAGCCGCCCACCTTTCGGTGCGCATCCTCGGTCAGGCCGACGACCGCCAGCACCTGGTCGACCCGGGACTGCTCGATGCCGGCGGCCAGGGCCATCATGGTGAGGTGGGCTCGGGCTCGCCGCGAGGGATGGAAGCTCGTCGCCTCGAGGACGGCACCGACCTGACGGGCCGGCTGTGGCAGGTCGCGGTAGCGGACGCCGCCGATCGTCGCCGAGCCGGAGGTCGCCGACACGAGGTCCAGCAGGATGCGCAGCGTGGTCGTCTTCCCCGCGCCGTTCGGCCCGAGGAACCCGGTCACGCGCCCCGGCTGCACGGTGAAGGAAAGGTCCCGGACCGCCGTGACACGGCGAAACCGCTTGGTCAGTGAGCGGACGTCGACCCCGGGCGCGGCCACCCGGCCAGGCTACTCACAGGGTGACGATCTGGCGTATGACCTCGCCCCGTTGCATGGCCCGGAGCCCCTCGTTGATCCCTTCGAGCCCGAAGCGGTCGCTGACCATGCCCTCGAGGTCCAGCCGGCCGGCGCGCCACAAGCGGATGAGCCGGTGGAACTCGGTCCGGACGTCGGCGCCCCCGTAGTAGCTGCCGAGGAGGGCCTTCTCCATGAAGAACATCTCGAAGCCGTTGAGCGAGAGCACGGCGTCCCCCCGGCCGGCGCCCACGATGACCGTCGTCCCACCCCGTCTCGTGTTGTCCCAGGCGGCCCGAAAGGTGGGGGCCAGCCCGATGCACTCGAAGGCGTAGTCGAACCCCTCCCCGCCCGTGAGCTCGGCGCTGGCCGCCGCCAGGTCGTCGGGGTGGACCGCATGGGTGGCGCCGAACCGACGGGCGTCGTCCAGCTTCTCGGGGACCGTGTCGACGCCGACGATCTCCGCCGCGCCGCACAGCCGGGACCCCTGGATGGCGGAGATCCCGACCCCGCCGCAGCCGAAGACGACGACCGAGGAGCCCACCGCCACCTTGGCCGTGTTGACGGCGGCACCCACCCCCGTCGTGACCCCGCAGCCCACCAGTGCCGCCACTTCGAAGGGGACGTCGTCGGGGATGACGATGACGGCCTCCTGGGGCAGGAGCAGCTCCTCGGCCCACGTCCCCGTGCCGACGAACCCCAAGACGTCGGTGTCACCGCGCCGGAAGTGGGCCACCCTCGAGATGGCGACGAAGATCGTGAGGCAGAGGTTGGGCTGTCCCCGCAGGCAGGCCTTGCAGTGGCCGCACGGCGCGCTCCAGGCGACGATCGCGTGGTCGCCCACCTTGGCCGAGGTGACGCCCTCCCCGACGGCCACGACCTCGCCGGCTCCCTCGTGCCCGGGGACGAGCGGGGCACCGTGCGGGATGGTGCCGTTCATGACGGACAGGTCCGAGTGACAGATGCCGGCCGCCCGCACTCGCACCTTCACCTGGCCGGGACCGGGGTCGTCGACGGTCAGGTCGTCGACGATCTCGACCCACTCGTCGCCGATGGAGGTGCAGACCGCGCCGCGCATGGTTGGCATTCGACCATGCGCCCCGGACCCGCGCAACCGATCTCGCACCCTCGGGCACCCTGGGGACCAGCCCCTCGCCACCTCCGAGGGAGTAGACCGTGGGCGTGCGGGTGCTCCTGGCCGAGGACGACCCGGGCCTGCGCTCGGTGCTCGAGCGGGGCCTGCGCCGGGGCGGCTACGTGGTCGACGCCGTCCCCGACGGGACCAGCGCGCTGCGCCACCTGTGCGCGTACCCCTACGAGGTGGCGGTGCTCGACTGGCGCATGCCCGGGATGTCCGGAGTGGACGTGCTGCGCGAGGCGCGCCGGGTCGGGAGGGTGAGCCCCGTCCTCCTGCTCACCGCCAGGGACACCACCGAGGACCGGGTCGAGGGCCTGGACGCCGGAGCCGACGACTACCTGGTGAAGCCCTTCGAGCTGGCGGAGCTGCTGGCCCGGCTCCGGGCGCTCCAGCGCCGCCCGCCCGCCGCGCTGCCGGCGCTGCTGCGCCTCGGTGACGTGGAGCTCGACCCCAGCACGCGCGAGGTCCGGCGCGGCGGGGTCCCGATCACCTTGACCGGTCGAGAGCTGGGCGTGCTGGAGCTCCTGCTCCGCTGGCAGCCGAGGGTGGTCGACCGGCGGGCGCTCGCCCTGCACGTGTGGGACGACGAGGCCGAGGCGGTGGGCTCCAACACCATCGACGTCCACCTCGCGCGGCTGCGGGCCAAGCTGGGTCCCGGGACGGCGCGCATCGAGACGGTCCGCGGCGTCGGCTACCGGATCGTGGCGGACTGATGCGCCGGGTCGGCTTCCGCGTCGCCGTCGCCGTCACCGTGGCCATCGCCGTGGTGTACGGCGCGGCGGCGGCCGTGCTCGACGCGTTCGTCGCCCGACGCGTGCTCTGGGAGGTGGACCAGCAGCTGGCGCTCCGCCTGGTCGACGTCAGCCACCTGTCCGACCCGCTGGCCAGCCGGCCGCGCACGGACCAGGGGACCGACGGCGTCCCCGTCTTCCTGTGGTGGATCGCCCCCTCCGGCGGCGTGCGCCTCCTCACCGCGGGTGGGCCGGCGTTCCCGGCCGGTGCCCGGGCGAGCGAACGGATGCCGCTCAGCGTGGTGACCGGAACGGGCACCTCTCGCTTCGAGGCGACCCCGTTGCGGGGCGGCTGGCTGGTGGCCGGCCAGACCCTTGCCGGCCCCTCGCACATCGACCGGGTCCTGTTCTACGGGGAGCTCGTCCTCGGACCAGTGCTGCTGGCGACCGCCTTCGCCGGCGTGCTGTTCATCGGCTGGCGGGCCTCGGCGCCGGTCGAGGAGGCGCGCCGGCGCCTGCTCGAGTTCACCGCTGACGCCTCCCACGAGCTGCGCACCCCGCTCACCGTGATCGAGGCGGAGATCGACCTCGCGACGAGCGGGCCGCCCGATCCGGCGGCCGACCGCGAGGCGTTGGCCAACGTGGCCCGCGAGAGCCACCGGCTGCAGGCGATCGTGGAGGACATGCTGTGGCTCGCCCGGTTCGACGCGGCGCCCCCATTGCCGGCGTCCGAGCCCGTCGACCTGTCGGCCACGGCGGTCGCCTGCGTCGCCCGCTTCCAGGCACTGGCGAGCAGCCGGGGGTTGGCCCTCGAGGAGGTCATCGAGCCGGGGATCTTCGTCGACGCCGCGCCCGGCTGGCTCGACCGGCTGGCCGGCACCCTCGTCGACAACGCCTGCCGCTACGGCGCCAGACGGGCTCGGCTCACGGTCGCGGCCAGCGGGAGCCGAGCCCTTCTCCGGGTGGAGGACGACGGCCCGGGCATCCCGACCGCGGCGCGGGCCGCGCTCTTCGACCGGTTCCGCCGTGCGAGCGACGCACCGGGCGGGGCCGGCCTCGGGCTGTCCATCGCCGACTCGGTCGTGCGGACGACCGGTGGCCGCTGGTCGGTGGAAGGCTCCGGCCTCGGCGGCGCCTGTTTCGAGGTCTCGTGGCGGCGCTCGGCCACCGTGCCGCCCCCCACGCCCGTGCACACGAGAGGAGCTCCATGACACTGCTGGCCTCCGCCTGCCCGGCGATCGGCACGCTGGGCGCCGCCTTCTACTTCCGGCCCGAGACGCTCGCCCGAGGCCGGGAGCTGGGGCTCGACGGCTACCGCTTCTACTTCCTCGGCCGCGGCGGCGTGCTGGGCGACGTGGAGCCCCCGGTCGTGGCGAGCGCCTTCGGGTACTTCGAGCCCGGCATGGTGGCCAAGATGTGGACGTCGGCGGCCACCGCCGTGCCGCCCCGCGAGGCGGCGCGCGCCTACCTGGGGTGCGCCCACGACCTCGGACGTCGCACCCTGGCCGGCGCCGGCGACCTGTCCCCGTTCTGCCGGGCCGCCCAGGTCGTGGCCGGCGCGGCCGACGTGGCCGGGCTCGCGCTCTTCGCCGGCCTCGTCGCCGAGCCGCTGCCGCTGGACCCCCCCGCCCAGGCGATGCAGCTACTGGCCGTGCTGCGGGAGCTGCGGGGGAGCGCGCACCTGCTGGCCGTCCGGGCGGTCGGGTTGTCGCCCCGCGTCGCCCACTACCTCCGCCGGCCCGACGACTATGCCCTGTTCGGCTGGAGGGGGGACCCGCCGCCCGCCGGGGAGGCGGAGCGAGCCCAGCTGGCGGACGCCGACCGCCTGACCGACCGCCTCGTGGCCCCCGCCTTCGACGTGCTCGACGCCGCCGGGCGGGCGGCGCTCCTGGACGGTCTGGACCGCATCGCCCTTCTCGTCACCGAGTCCCCGGGGAACGGGGCCCGGGCCGAGTAGGCTTGCATGTCCTGTTGGATTGGGGGCGGTGGCAACGAGGCGCTCCTACATGCTGGTATGGAGGTAGTGCTGGCGCTCCTCTGGATGCCGGCCGTTGCCGGGTCGGCGGCCACGAATCGAGCAGGGATCCCGGGGAAGGGGGGGCGGGGTGGACCGTCCACCGGGTAGGCGGTCGCGGCCGTGGCGCCGAGGTGGCACGGAGCGGCCGGAACTGGACGAGCGGGCGCTCGGTGCGATGGCCGAGGCGGCCCGGCGCGCTCGCGCCGGCTCCGGCGCCCCTCCGGCGGAGCGGTCCGGTCCGCCGCGTCCGGACCCTCCAGAGCCGGCGCAGCCGCAACCGGTGCGGCGACCACGGCCTGGAGCCCGGCTCCTCGCCTCGAGCCGTCAGTCGGAGGCCTCGGACGCGCCGGGCACCTCAGGTCAAACTCCGCCCACGTCCCGCCTCGAGCCCTCCTCCGGTGCCCGAGGCGTCCAACACGACCTGGACGACGTGGACGACCTGGACGACGAGGGGCCGGGCGGGCGTGAAGAGCTGAAGGCGGTCATCGCCGCTCGAGCAGCGGAGGCCGCTCGAGCGGCGGAGGCCGCCAGGGTGGCGCGGGACCGCACGCCCGCACGCCAGCCCAGCCGCCGGAGCACACCCGGCGCGACGCCGGGCGGCGCTCGTGCGCCGAGGCCGGGCCCGGCGCAAGGCCGAGCGGGCGGGAACGGGAGGAAGGCCGTCCAGCCCCCCGCCGTCCAGCCCCCCGCCGCCCAGCCCCCCACCCGCCCACGCACCCGCCAGCCGATTGCCCGATCGGGGGGCACCGGTGGGCCGGCCGCCGGCCGGCTGGCCGGCGGTCAGCCACCGACCCGCCAGCGTCCGAGCCCCGAGCGACCGACCCTCCCGACGCCCGCACCGCAGCCCACCTCGCGCCGGCCGGTCACCGCGAGGACGCCCGAGGGCCACGACCCGACTCGACAGGTGCACACCGGTCCGCCGTCCGATGCGCCGTCCCGGAACGCCCGCCCGACCCGGGCAGTGCCCGCCGTGCCGCCACCCCGCCCGCCGAGCCGCTGGCAGCAACTCGGCCTCACCACCCCGAGCGGGCGGCGCATGCTCACCGCGGCAGCCGCCGTGATCGTCGTCGCCCTGGTGGTCGGGTTCGTGCTCACGAGTGGCGGGGGTGGGTCGCCGAGCCGCTCGGTGACAGCACCGGCAACGAAGGCCCGCCGGTCCTCGCCCACCACGACGGCACCCGCCGCCACCACGACGGCCCCGCCGTCGACCTCGACGACGGCCCCGCAGGCCACGACCACCACGACGGCACCGCCCGCCACGACGACGACCACCACCACCGCGACCGCACCGCCCGGCTCGACGACGACCACCTCGACCACGGCGTCGGCGACAGGCGCCCCGCAGCTCACGACCCTTTCGCCGGCGTCGGGGAGCGCCGGGCAGCCGGTCGTGGTCTCGGGCTCGGGCTTCTTCAGCGGCAACGGGCAGATCGTCGCCTCCTTCGGCGGGACCACGGCGTCCACCAGCTGCTCCGGCACCACGTCGTGCACGGTCACCGTGCCCAACCTCGGCACAGCCACCGCCACCGTGCCGGTCACCATCACGACGACAAAGGGCACCTCGAACCCGCTGTCGTTCGCCTACCAGTAACCCCGTCGCCCGCGGCGGCGTCCGCTTCGCGCACGTGGGTCGAGACCGCTCTCGCCCGCGCCGATCGCGCCACCTCGGTGCGGGCGCCCGCCGGCCCCGCCCGCCGGACCGGTCAGCCCGCCGGACCGGTCAGCCCACGCCGAGCGCGCCGAGCGCGGACCGAGCGAGCCCAGCCCCGTCGAGCCCGTGGGCCCGCAGCAGCTCGTCGGGCTTGCCGTGCGGGAGGTAGGCGACCGGCAAGCCCCGGACGACCACTCGGGCCCCGGCGTCCGGTCCCGGGGGCGACGAGGCGGCCAGGGCGCCGGCGACCAGCGACCCGACGCCGCCCTCGGCGACGCCGTCCTCTGCCGTCACCACGACCCGGTGGCGAGCGGCATCGGCGAGCATCGCCGGGTCGAGCGGGGTCGCCACCCGAATGTCCCACACGGTGACCCCGATGCCCCGGGCGGCCAGGACGTCGGCCGCCCGCTCGCAGGACTCGAGGAGCTTGCCGAGCCCGAGGAAGCACACGTCGGTGCCGCCGGCGACCAGCCGGCGGGCGGAGAGGCCGGTGCCGACCACGTCGGACCGCCGCGCCGGGGTCTTGGGCCAACGGATGGCCACCGGCCCGGACGTGATGTCCAGGGCCTGGCGGAGCATCACGCGCACCTCGTCGTAGGAGGAGGGGACGAGCACGGTCATGCCCGGCACCTTGGTCAACAGGGCGAGGTCGAGCAGGCCGTGGTGGCTCGGGCCGTCGTCCCCGGTCACCCCGGCCCGGTCCAGGCAGAAGACGACGGGCAGGCCGTGCAGTCCCACGTCGAAGTAGAGCTGGTCCCAGGCCCGGTTGAGGAACGTCGAGTAGATGGCCACGACCGGCCGTAGGCCGCCCATGGCCATGCCGGCGGCCGCCGTCACGGCGTGCTGCTCGGCGATCCCGACGTCGACGAAGCGGTCGGGGAAGCGCTCGGCGAACGGCAGCAGGCCGGTGGGCCCGGGCATGGCTGCCGTCACGGCGACGACCTCGGGCCGGACGGCCGCCTCGGCCAGGAGCGCCGTGCCGAACGCCTCGGTGTAGCTGGCCGTCGCCGCCCGGGGGCGGGGGCGCCCGGTCGCCGGGTCGAAGGGCGAGACGTCGTGGAGGCGCTTCTCGGGGTCCGCCTCGGCCGGGGCGTACCCGCGCCCCTTCTGGGTGTGCACGTGGACCACCACCGGCCCGGCCACGGTGGCCGCCTGCCGCAGCGCGTCCTCCACGGCGGTCGTGTCGTGCCCGTCGACGGGACCGGTGTAGGTGAAGCCGAGGGCACGGAAGAAGGCCGCCGGTGGCTCGGTCCCCGCCGGCGCGGCGGCACCTGTCGGCGAGCCGGCGGTCGTCAGCGGGGACACCGTGGGGGCGTACGAGCGGCCGTTGTCGTTGAGGACGACGACCACCCGCCGGCCGCCCGTGCCGATGTTGTTGAGGGCCTCGTAGGCGAGCCCCCCGGTGAGGGCGCCGTCGCCCACCACCGCCACCACGTGGTGGTCGCCCCCGCGCAGGTCCCGCGCCCGGGCGAGCCCGTCGGCGTACGACAAGGCGGTCGAGGCGTGGCTGTTCTCCACCAGGTCGTGCGCCGACTCCGCCCGGTTCGGGTAGCCCGAGAGCCCACCCGCCTGCCGCAGGGTGGCGAAGTCGTCGGCCCGGCCGGTCAGCACCTTGTGGGCGTAGGCCTGGTGGCCCGTGTCCCACACGATCGGGTCGGCCGGCGAGTCGAACACCCGGTGGAGGGCGAGGGTCAGCTCCACCGCGCCCAGGTTCGACCCGAGGTGGCCACCGGTGACGGCGACCGACTCGACGAGGAACCGCCGGATGCCGGCGGCCAGCTCGTCGAGCTCGGGCCGCCCCATGTGGCGCAGCGTGGCGGGGTCCAGCCCGGTGAGCGGCAGCTCGGCGACCGGCGAGGGGACGTGGAGGGCGGTCACGGTCAGTGGGTGCTCACCAGGGCGCGAAGCGACTCGCGCAGCGACCCCATCGAGGCGATCACGGCCGACGGCTCGTACCCGCAGTGCGCCATGCAGTTGGCGCAGCGGGGGTCCTTGCCCCGCCCGTACTTGCTCCAGTCCGTGGACTCGACCAGCTCCTTGTAGCTCGAGACGTGGCCGTCGGCCATGAGGTAGCACGGCCGCTGCCACCCGAGCACCGAATAGCTCGGGATGCCCCACGCCGTGCAGTCGAAGTCGGCCTTGCCCTCGAGGAAGTCGAGGAACAGCGGCGAGTGGTTGAGGCGCCACTTCTTGCGCTTGCCGGCGAACGCCTCCCGGAACAGCTGCCGGGTCTGCTCGACGCCAAGGAAGTGCTCCTGGTCCGGGGCCTTCTCGTAGGCGTAGGCCGGGGAGATCATCATGGCGTCGACCCCGAGATCGTCGTTCAGGAAGTCGAGCAGGTCCCGCACCGTCTTCGGCGAGTCGGTGTTGAAGAACGTCGAGTTGGTGGTGACCCGGAAGCCGCGTCGCTTCAGCTCCCGGATCGCCTCCACCGCCGTGTCGAACACCCCTTCACGGTCGACGGCAGCGTCGTGCCGCTCGCGCAATCCGTCCATGTGGACGACGAAGGAGAAGAAGTGGTTCGGGGTGAACTTGTCCATGCGGCGCTGCAGCAGCACGGCGTTGGTGCACAGGTAGACGTACACCTTCCGCTTCACCAGCTCGGCCACGATCTTCTCGATGTCGGGGTGGAGCAGCGGTTCGCCGCCGGCGATCGACACCATCGGGGTGCCGCTCTCCTCCACGGCGTTCACGACGTCCTCCACCGACAGGCGCTTGCGCAGGATCTCGGTCGGGTGCTGGATCTTGCCGCAGCCCGGGCACGACAGGTTGCAGGCGAACAGCGGCTCGATCTCGACGATGAACGGGTAGAACTTGCGGCCCTTCAACCGCTGCTTCATGAGATGGGCTCCGATACGGAGGTTCTGTTGCAAGGGGATTGGCATCAGCGCACCTGTAGGGGGAGAGCGAAACGGACGGATTCTTCGGTGGTGCGGCGCTCGTCGACGTCGAGCCGGCCAAGCCGGCCGAGGGCCTCGACGACCTCCTGCACCAGGATTTCGGGGGCGGACGCACCTGCGGTGAGCCCGACGGTGACCGCACCGTCGAGCCACGCGAGACGGAGCTGGCCGGCGTCCTCCACCAGCTCCGCCCGGGCGCCCTCGCGCCGAGCCACCTCCACCAGCCGGGCCGTGTTGGAGGAGTTGCCCGATCCCACCACCAGGACCAGGTCGCACTCGGCGGCCATGGCCCGCACCGCGTCCTGGCGGTTCTGGGTGGCGTAGCAGATGTCGTCGGCGCTCGGACCGGCGAGGTCGGGGAACCGGCGGCGCAGGGCGTCGACGATCTCGGCCGTCTCGTCGGTCGCCAGCGTCGTCTGCGTGAGGTACGCGAGGGGCCGGTCACCGGGGTCGGGCAGGGTGTCCACGTCGGCGACGGACTCCACGACGTGCATCGGCGCCTCACCGAGCGTGCCGACGACCTCTTCGTGGTCGGCGTGGCCGATGAGGGCGATCTCGTAGCCGTGGGCGGCGAAGCGGCGCGCCTCGTGGTGCACCTTGGCCACCAGCGGGCAGGTGGCGTCGACCACCCGGAGGCTGTCGCGCCCGATGGCCTCGGCCCGCACCTCCGGGGACACGCCGTGGGCCGCCAGCACGACGGTGGCGCCCTCGGGCACCTCGTCGAGCTCGTCCACGAACACAGCGCCCCTGGCCGCCAGCTCGCCCACGACGTGGGCGTTGTGGACGATCTGGCGGCGCACGTAGACGGGCGCCCCGAAGCGCTCGAGGGCGCGTTCGACGATCTCGATGGCCCGTTCCACGCCGGCGCAGAACGACCGGGGCGAGGCCAGGAGCACCCGCCGGTCGCCGGTGGCGCGCGCCCAGCGCTCGAGCGCGGGGCGGACGCGCGCCAGGACGTCGAGCGCACCGGGCCCGGCGACGGCGCGCACCACGGCCGCCGGCGTCGCCGCCGGGAGGGCGGCCACGGCCCAGGCCGAGTCGTCGTCGCCCGCCAGTCCCGGCGCTCCCTCGGTCACCACCGGTCCGACGACCACCTCGAGCCCGTCGTGGCGCAGCTCCTCGGCCACCAGGACGGCCGCCGGCAGGCGGCGGGCGACCCCCGGGCCGCAGACCTCGTCGGCCACCCCCAGCTGGCCGGGCCGCAGTCCCGGGGCGGCGGACGTCCCGACCACCGCCACGGGCAGCCCGGCGGGGACGGACCCGAGGAGGTTCGCCACGGCCCCCGTCACCGCGGCGCGCCCGGCGCCCGTCACCACGGCGCCGGCGCCGACGGCCCGGGCCGCCGCACCGTGGGGCGACAGCACGATCAGGTCATCCATGCGGTCCCCCTCCGTGGACGTACCGGCCGAGGGCGCACACCGGGAACACCAGCCGGTAGAGGTGGTAGTTGATGTAGAAGTCGCCGGGGAAGCCGGTCCCGGTGAACCAGGGCTCGTCCCACGTGCCGTCGTCGCACTGGGTGGCGGCGAGGAAGCCCACGCCGCGCCCGACCGCCTCCCCGTCGCGCCGGCCGGCGGCCAGAAGGGCCAGCAGGGCCCACGCCGTCTGCGAGGCCGTCGACGCCCCGCGGCCGGCCCATGCTCGGTCGTCGTAGGAGCGCAGGTCCTCGCCCCAGCCGCCGTCGTCGTTCTGGTGCGCCTCGAGCCACCCCACCGCCCGGCGGATCGCCGGGTGCGACGGGTGGAGGCCGGCGGCCACCAGGGCCGGCACGACCGCTCCGGTCCCGTACACGTAGTTGGCGCCCCACCGGCCGAACCACGAGCCGTCGGCCTCTTGGGCGTCGAGCAGCCATGCCACGCCGCGGTCGAGCGCCGGTCCGGTGCGCCCGAGCGCCGCCAGCATCTCGACCACGTGGGCCGTGACGTCGGCGCTCGGCGGGTCGATGAGCTCCCCGAAGTCGCAGAACGGCAGCTCCCGGCAGAGCGCCCGGGTGTTGTCGACGTCGAAGGCGGCCCAGCCGCCATCGGCGCACTGCATCCCCTCCACCCAGGCCGCGCCGCGGTCGACGACGCCGTCGTCCCGCACCCGCGTGCGGCGCAGCGCCAGGACGACCTCGGCGGTGTCGTCGACGTCGGGGTAGCGGGCGTTGGCGAACTCGAAGGCCCAACCGCCGGGGGCCAGGTCCGGGCGGCGCACCTTCCAGTCGCCGTCGACGGTGATCTCCTCGGCCGCCAGCCAGCGGGCGGCGCGGTCGATGGCCGGATGGTCCGCCGACAGGCCGGCGTCGGCCAGGCCCACCACGGCGAGCGCGGTGTCCCACACCGGGGACTGGCAGGCCTCGAGGCGCCGTCCCCGTTCGTCCTCGATCGTGAAGCCGTCGAGGCCCTCCAGGGCGGCACGCATGACGGGGTGGTCGATGGCGTACCCCCGCAGGTCGAGGGCCATCATCGAGTACACCCAGGGCGGCTGGATGCCGCCCCACCCGCCGTCGGCCTCCTGGCGCTCGATGATCCAGCGTTCCGCCTCTCGCAGGGCGATCGAGCGGACGGCGCGCAGCGGCCGGCGCTCGTAGCGGTGCAGCACGCGGTCGGCACGCTGGAACAGCCCGGCCCACGTGAGCGGCGAGCGCAGGGGCAGCGGCGGCAAGCCGGTTCGCAGCTCGTCGAGGTCGACGGGCATGGGCCGCACGGGGCGGTAGGCCCCCACGACCGTGAGCGCCACGACCGTCTGGCGGGCCCAGCAGCCGAAGTCGTAGATGTTGAGCGGGACCCACGGCGGCAGGAGGACGAGCTCCGGCGGCAGCACGGGGACGTCCTCCCAGGACCACTTGCCGAAGAGCGACATCCACAGCTTGGTGAAGACCCGGGCGCGCTCGAGGCCACCCATGTCCCGCACGAACTCGGCCGCCCGCCGCATGTGGGCAGCGTCCGGCGGGTCGCCCGCCAGCTTGAGGGCCACGTAGGCCTCGAACGTCGTCGACAGGTCGGCCGGGCCGCCGTGGAAGTTGCCCCACGTGCCGTCCTCGCGCTGGTTGGCGCGGATCCACTTCGCGGTCGCCGCCGTCTGGGCGTCGGTGCGGATCCCGAGGAACTGCCGTACGAAGAGGTCCTCGGCGTCCATGGTGACGTTCGTCTCCAGCTCGCCTTTCCACCACCCGGTGCCGTCCTGCAGCGACAGCAGGGCCTCGGTGGCCCGCTTGAGGGTGGTGGTGGCGTCGACCGTGCCCGGCCCGGCGGTGATCGTCACCGGTCCCGCGCCGTCACGTAGCGGGCGATGGCGACCAGCTCGGCTCGCGGCCCCTCGGCGAGCTCCACCGACGCCAGCGCGTCCAGCGCCTGGGCCAGGTGGCGGTCGGCGAGGGCGACCACCTCGTCGCGAGCACCGCACTGCTCCACGAGCCGGGTGGCCCGGGCGACGTCCGCCTCGGCCATCTCGCCGGCGAGGAGGGCCTGCAGCTCCTCGGCACCGCCGCCGCCGGCGGCCATGGCCATGGCCACGGGCAGCGTCTTCTTGCCGGCCAGCAGGTCGCTGCCGACCGGCTTGCCGGTGAGCGCCGGCTCCCCCCAGATCCCGAGCAGGTCGTCGACCGCCTGGAAGGCGATGCCGAGGTGGGCGCCGTAGGCCTCGAGGGCGCCGACGGTCGCCGCCGGAGCTCCCGCCAGGAGCGCGCCGAGCGCGGTGGCGCACGCCACCAGCGCCCCGGTCTTGCCCTCCTCCATCGCCAGGCACTCGGCCACCGTGACGGTGGACCGTCGCTCGAACGCCATGTCCGACGCCTGGCCGGCGATCATGGCCTGGTTCGCGTCGGCCAGGCGCGCCGCCGCCCGCACCCGCTCGGAGGTCGGCTCCTCCAGGAGCACCTGGAGGGCGAGGCCGGCGAGGGCGTCCCCGGCGACGATGGCCGGGCCCACCCCGTACTCGACCCAGACGGTCGTCCGGTGCCGCCGCTCGTGGTCGCCGTCGATGATGTCGTCGTGGAGCAGCGAGTAGTTGTGGACGAGCTCGACGGCCACGGCCCCCGGGACGCCCACCTCCTCGGGCGTGCCCGTGGCGGCGGCCGACACGAGGACCAGCGCCGCCCGGACCCGCTTGCCGCCGCCGTCGAGGTGGTGCTGCACCGGCCCACGGAGGGTCGGATCGAGCCGCGCGACGGCGGCGTCCAGGGCAGGGGCGATCAGCTCGGCGGCCCGCGCCAGCGCGGCGGGCGGCAAGGTCAGGGGCCCGCCGGTGCTCGGGACGGCATAGGTGGTCACGCAGAGGCCTCCTCGAGGTCGGGTGCTGGCGGGAGGGCACGCCCGGCGCCCCCGGGCGCGCGGTCGGCCGGAACGTGTGGTGCCGAGACACCGGCGCGGTCGAGGAGCGCCGTGGCGGCGGCGGTGCCGCTGCGGACGGCGCCCTCCATGGTGGCGGGCCACCCGGTGGCGCACCAGGCGCCGGCCAGGGCGAGGCCCGGCACCGGCGTGGCCGCGGGCGGGCGCCCCGCCCCCGAGCCCGGGGCCCCCCGGAAGGTGGCGCGGTGCTCGCGGCTCACCACGCCGTCGACCAACCGGGCGTGCCGGGCGGCCGGGAAGAGGTCGCCGAGCGCGGCATGGAAGCCGGCGATCAGGGCCTCCGGTCGCCGGCCGATCTCGGCGTCGGCCGCCGAGAGCGAGATGGTCAGGCACTGGCCGCCGCCCGTCAGGCCCGACGCCGCCGTGTGGTCGAACACGAACTGGACCGGCGAGCCCACCGCCGCCGCCAGCGGCAGGTCGGTGACGCGCCGATCGAGCACCAGGTGGACGTTGACGATGGGCGAGGCGCCGAGCCGGCTGACGTCGGGCCGGGCGCCGGCCGGGAGGAGCGCAGCGGCGGCCTCCGGCGCCAGCGCGCACACGACGCCCTCGGCCTCCAGGTCCCGCCCGCCGGCGCCGACGGTGAAGCGGTCGCCGGCGCCGTCCACGTCCAGGCGGTCCACGGCCGTGCCGAGCACGACCTCGACCCCGGCGGCCTCGAGCGCCCGCGCCGCGTTGGCACCGTGCAGGTCGCCGAGGGGCACGAGCGACCACCCGATGTCGGCGCCGTCGTTGGTGTCGAGCAGCCCGGTGCGGAACACCTTGGCGCCCAGCGCCAGCGACGCCTCGGCGGCCGGGAGGTTGACGGTCGGCAGGGTCACGAGGTCCCACAGGCCCGCCACCGCCGCCGGCCGCTGGCCGTGGCGGGCCAGCCACGCGCCGAAGGTCTCGGCGTCGAGGGCGGGGTCGTCGAGGTCGAGGCCGCGCAAGCCGACCACGGCCCGTCCGAGCCGGGCGCGGTCGCCCACCGACAGGTGGCCGTAGGAGAGGAGGGAGCGCCCGAGGTGCAGCGGAGAGGGGAGCCCGTCCCGGCGGATGTGCGCCGTCCGTCCGCCGGGGGCCACCACCGGGACGTCGAGCCGGCGCTGCAAGGTGACCTGGTCCGCCGCGTCGAGGCGGTGCAGGAAGGCCCGGTAGGCAGTGCAGCACCGCAGGAAGACGTGCTGGCCGTTGTCGAAGGACAGGCCGTGGCGGCGGAAGGACCACGTGAGACCGCCGAGCCGAGCCCGCCGCTCGACGAGGGCGACCTGGGCGCCGCCGTCCGCGGCGGCGAGCGCGGCGGCGATCCCGGCGAGCCCACCGCCCACCACGACCACCCTCACGACGAGCTCCCGGCGGCGCGCTCGGACGGGCGTGGGCCGTGACCGCCGGCGATGGCCGTACCGGCCACCGCCAGCTTCTCCCATGCCGGCACCGAGACCCGGCCGCGGAGGACGGCGGCGGGGTCGGCGGCGATCCGCTGCAGGAGGTGGAAGTAGATGCCGGCCATGGCCCCCACGCACGCCCGGCTCCGCCAGTCGAGCAGGTCGAGGAGCGGGAGCCCGCGGCCGAACCACTCCCGGGCCCGCTGGCACTCGAAAGCCACCAGGCGGGCCACGCCGGCCGGGTCGTCGGCGAGGTCGGGTGGGCAGCCGACCGACCGGGCGTCGGCGGCGGGCAGGTACACGCGCCCCCGGCCGCGGTCCTCGACCACGTCGCGCAGGATGTTCGTCAGCTGGAGGCCCACCCCCAGGTCGTCGGCCATGCGGACGGCGCCCGGGAGGTCGGTGCCGCCGAAGACGGCGAGGGACAGGCGGCCGATCGAACCGGCGACCAGCCGGCAGTAGGCGACGAGGTCGTCGATCGTCTCGTAGGTGGCGCCGACGACGTCCTGCTCGCAGCCGTCCACCAGCTCGCCGAAGGCCCCCATCGGCAGACGGTAGCGCCGCTCCACGTCGGCGACGGCCGCCAGCACCGGGTCGCTCGAGCCGGGGTCGAGCGCTGTCAGGTCCTTGCGCACTTCGGCCAGGCGCTCGAGCTTCTCGGCCGGCGGCTGGTCGCCGTCGCCGATGTCGTCGACCCGCCGGGCCAGGGCGTAGACGGCGGACAGGGCGCGGCGCTCGGGCGGTCGCAGCAGCCGGATGCCATAGGCGAAGTTCTTGGCCTCGCGGCGAGTGATCGCCTCGCACTCCTGGTAGGCGGCGTCGAGGTTCATGCCGGCCGGCCCTCGGTCTCCGTGTGGGAGGCGGGGCGTCGCGGCCACCCGGCGAGCGCCTCGACGACCCGGAGGGCGAAGCGGGCCGGCCGGGGCCGGCACGTGACGCCGAGCACGTCGTGGTCCGCGCGCCGGATGGCGTCGAGGGCGGCGTGGCCGCCCGCCGTGAAGCCCGCGACGGCCAGCCGGGGGCGCAGCGGAAGGCTGGCGGCCAGCGCCGGGCCCGAGGCCAAGAGGGCGCGGGCCCGGCCGGCCTCCCGGGCGACCACCCGCCGCAGCGCCGGGCTGGCGTGCGCCGCCCGCAGGTCGGCCGTGGAGCACCCCTCGGCGGCCAGGTCCTGGCGCGGCAGGTAGACGCGGTCCTGCCCCACGTCCTCGCCGACGTCCTGGAGGTGCTCGACCACCTGGAGGGCGACGCAGACGTCGTCGGAGCGAGCGATGCGCTCGGGGGTGGCGGCCTCGAAGACGGCCAGCACCAGCCGGCCGACGGGTGCGGCGGAGAGCATGCAGTAGCCGACCAGGTCGTCGAACGTCTCGTAGCGGTGGACGACCTGGTCGCGGCGGTTCGCCTCGATCAGGTCCCGGAAGGGCTGCAGCGGCAGGTCCGCCTCGCGCAGGCTGGGGGCCAGCCGACGGAGCACCGGGTGCGTGGGCGACCCCGTGGCGGCCCGCTCGAGGTCGGCCTCGAGCCAGTCGAGCAGGGCCCGCCGGTCGCCCGGCGCCTCGTCCCCGATGTCGTCCGTCAGCCGGGCGAACCCGTAGATGGCGAAGAGGTGCTGGCGCACGTGGCGGGGCAGGAAGCGTGACGCGACGGGGAAGTTCTCGGCCGGGGCCTGGGCGAAGACGGCCGCGGCGTCGGGAACCTCCGGGTATTTCGGTGATCTGGAGGGGGTCGAGACCACCGCTTGCTCCTTCCCGCGTTCGATCGTCCGGGGTTCCACCATTGATATACGTGCCCATTGTGGCATACGTCAATGGGCGAAGGACCAGGTAGAACGGGGTATATACTTGGTCTTTGCGCCAACAAACGATCGTATGGGAGCCAGAACAAACGATCGTATGGGCGCCTATGCAGGGCTCGCCGCCCAGTTGAGATCGGAATAGGGGAGGTGGCGGCCGGGTGGCCCGCCCGTTGCCCGGGCCGGTGCCGGGGCAACGACCAGCACCTGCGTCGCCACGGCGACCACCAGGGGCGACGCCATGCCTGTTTCATCCGAGGGGCCTGGGGGGTAAGCCAACGAGGGGACTCGGCGCGGGATTCCACCTGCAGAACTAGGCGAGGAGGCGCACGACCAATGTCGCAGCACCTGATCGAGCAGAGCCGTGTCCTGTACCCGGAGCAAGGGCAGCGCCGTGAGGCGGTGCCGGGCGGCCGGCAGGACGAGGCACGTGAAGGCCCGGGCGCGGTGCGTCACGAGGCGTACCCTGGGGAGCACGAGGGACGAGAGGCCACGGTGAGCGAGATCGGCCATACCCGGCCCCCGGGTGGCCCGGACCCGTCGTTGGTGGCGCTCGACGCGCTGAGCAAAGCCCTGGCGCAGGTCGCCGAGGACCAACGACTGCTCGAGGCGAAGCTCGCGGAGCTCCGCCGGCAGCGCGAGGGCGGCATGGCCTGGCGGGAGATCCTCTCGTCCGAGGAGCCCCCGGCCACCATGCAGATCGTGAGCCGCATGCTGGCCTGTCTCGCCAGGGCGAGCGGCACGCTGCGCAAGGAGCTGGTGGACACCCTGCGGAGCGAGGGCGTGAGCATCCCGGCGATCGCCCGCATGTTCGGCGTCACCCA
>DAHUZJ010000123.1 GCA_027306585.1 Acidimicrobiaceae bacterium
CCGGCATGACGATGACCGCCGTGGTCCCGAGGAGCCGGGCCGCCAGCGCCACCGCCTGGGCGTGGTTGCCCGAGGAGTAGGCGGCTATTCCCCGTACCCGATCCTCGGGAGCGAGCCGCGACGCGGCGTTGTAGGCGCCACGGAACTTGAACGCCCCGGCCCGCTGCAGGTTCTCGCACTTGCAGTAGACCTCGGCGCCAACGCGCCCCTCCAGCGTCCGCGACCGAGCGACCGGCGTCCGGTGGGCGATGCCGGCGATCCGCACCGCGGCGTCGCGCACGTCGGCCGCCGTCACCCCCTGCCCGGTTGCCATCTCGCCTCCTCGCTCGTCGCCGTCGGTGGCCGGACCACGCTCGGCTCCCACACTCGTGTCCACCGCCGGTGGCCCGGTTCGGCGCCGCCCTTCGTGCGCCCGCGCCCGTCACGGTAGCGGGAGCGCCCCAGAGACCGTCACCGGGCGGCGCTGCGGCGACCGCCGCCAGCCGTCGCCGCGGCAGTGAGGCGGACGACCAGGAGCCAATGTCTCGCATGTGCGGGGCGAGGGTAGGTCCCGCACGGTGGCGTCCGACCCTTCCCGTCCCCCCTGACGCCCGCCGCTCCGACGACGTCGTCGCGAGGCGACTGGCGTCGATCGTCGCCGCAATCGAGGACGCGACCCGGGGGGTTCGTGCCGGGCGCCCGGAGAGGGTCCACGACCTCCGGGTCGCCATACGGCGAGGCCGGGCCTGCCTGCGGACGTTCCGGCCCCTCTTCGAGCGCGACCGGGCGGAGCGGCTGCGGGGGGAGCTCGAGTCGATGACCACGATGCTGGGGTCAGCCCGCGATCCGGAGGTGCTGGCCCGCCGCCTGGCCCGACGGCTCGACCGCGTGGACGTGGAGGAGCGGATGGGCCCCGTGCGCCGCGAGCTCGTGGGAGACTGCCGCGCCGCAGCCGAGACCGTCCGGCCGCTCGCACCCGCCGGAGCACGACGGCTGGGCCGCCGGTTCGAGGTGTTGCAGGATGTCCTGGGCGAACGCCAGGACGCGCCGGTTGCCAGGCGCCTCCTCGTGCACGAAGGGGCGCGCGTCGGCGTGCAGGCCGCCCACAACGGGTTCACCTACGGCCTGCTGGCCGAGCAGGAACGAGCGGCCGTCCGCGCCATGGAGCGCCGGTGACCGGGCGCCTGGCGCCGGGCCACCGGCAAGAAGGCGCTCCGGTTCCTCTCCCCGTGACCGAACGTCAGCCCGTGCTGCGGTCCTCGATCTCCCAGGCGTGGTCGAGCACGTGCCAGGCGATCCGGCGGAGCGTAGAGCGGTGTGGCCACGATCCCTCGGCAGGGTCGCGGCGCAGGGCGGTCGCGAGGAGGGACCGCTGCTCGGTCCAGGCAGTGCGCGGTGGGATGCGGACGCCTGCCTTCGAGGCGTAGTGGCGTTCCGCCTCGCGCACGTGCTCGATGATCGGGTCCCGGTCCCTCCCCCCACCACGGGGGCCTTTGCGCAGGACGGTCGGCGCCCGGCTCGCCGTCGCGTCGAAGGCGCGCCAGGCGGCCTCGAGCACTGCCAGCTGGCGCTCGAGCTCGGCGCCGCGCAGAGGCTCGGAGTCCCCGGGTCCGATCGCTGCGGGTGCTCCGAAGTCGGTGGTGGCGTTGCCCTGGACCCGGCCGACCACTTCGAGCCCCCCGGCTTCGAACGGCGGCCCGATCGCCGCCCGGTAGCGGGGCCCGTACCGTCGGAGGGCGTCCAGCGCCGCGTCCTCTCCCTTGCCCCGCCGGCACCATCCGGGCCAGTCGACGGCGCAGGCGAACACCCAGTGCGCCCCCATCTCCAGGTAGACGCGCTGCGTTCTCGACGTCACGGCGCGACCCGCTTCGACAGGAAGGGCAGCGCCACCGTCGCCATCATTGCACCGGCTCGTCGGCGTGAGGGCGAGCCGGCCGGCCTCGATAGGCTCGCGAGCGTGACCGTCGCCGTCCCCTTGGAGGAGCTGCAGGCCGAGCTCGACCGGCGCTGTGCCGTCGTGTACCTGCTCACGGTGGCCGACAGCGGGCGCCCGCATTGCGTCGCCGTGCGGCTGGGATGGCGCGACGACGAGCTCGAGATCCGCACGGGGACCACCTCGGCGCGCAACGCCGACGCCCGGCCCGGCGTGACGCTGCTCGCCCCACCGCAACCGGGGCCCGCTCGGGCGGCCGGCGAGGGCGGCGCCGAGGAGGGCGCGGCGCCGGGCGCGGAGACGAGCGGCTACAGCCTGATCGTCGACGGGGACGTGACGGCGATCTCCATGGCGCCGGAGGGTGGCGTCGTCGTGCGTGTCCGCCCGACGCACGCAGTGTTCCACCGCCCTGCCCAGGGGCCCGGCGCGCCGGTGCACGACTGCGTCCCGGTGCTCGACCAGGCGGCGGGGAGCGGCGAGAAGAGCTGACCGCCGCCCCCGGCGGGCGCAGCGGGGTCAGCGCGGCCCGTCGGGCGCCTCCAGCTCCTCCACCAGGTCCGCCACCGATCCCACGACCCGGGACGGCCGGTAGGGGAAACGGTCCACCTGATCGGCACGGGTCACGCCGGACAGCAGGAGGATCGTCTCCAGCCCGGCCTCCAGCCCCGCCACCACGTCGGTGTCCATGCGGTCGCCGACCATGACCGTGCTCTCGGAGTGCGCGCCTAGCGCGTTGAGCCCCTCGCGCATCATGAGCGGGTTGGGCTTCCCGACGTAGTAGGGCTCCACGCCGGTGGCTCGGCTGATGAGGGCGGCCACCGAACCCGTGGCCGGGACGTTGCCGTTGGCGGTGGCCCCGGTCGGGTCGGGGTTCGTGGCGATGAACCGCGAGCCCGAGTCGATCAACCGGATCGCCTTGGTGATGGCGTCGAAGCTGTAGTTGCGGGTCTCACCGAGGACCACGTAGTCGGGGTCGCGGTCGGTGAGCACGTAGCCGATGTCGTGCAGAGCGGTCGTCAGCCCGGACTCGCCCACCACGTGCGCCGTTCCCTTGGGGCGCTGACTGTCGAGGAACCGGGCGGTGGCGAGGGCCGACGTCCACAGCGCGCCCGTCGGGATGTCCAGTCCCAATGCCTCGAGCCGGGCGGCAAGGTCCCGGGAGGTGTACATCGAGTTGTTGGTGAGGACGAGAAAGCGCAAGCCGGCCCGGCGCAGCGCCTCGACGAACCGGTCCGCCCCCGGGACCACGACGCCCTCGTTCACGAGGACGCCGTCCATGTCGCACATCCAGTGCTGCGGGCGGGGCCGGGTCACTCCGCCAGTGTGACCCCTCCGACCGCTGGGCCGCCAGCTTCAGCTCGAGCCCTCCGGCAGTCCTGTCCAGGCGCGGGCTCCGTCGGCGGTGTCCTCGGCGTAGAGCGCCTCCCCTCGTCGGAGGCGGCCGGCCGTTCGCACCACCTGCGCCAGCTCGCGGCGGGTGGGGGTGTGCGCGGCCAGGAACCGGGCCGCGCCGGCCAGGATCAGGGCCGCCTCGTCCGACCCGTCGGGCCAGGCGAAGGCCTGGCGTGCCGCGGCCTCGAAGGTCTGGAACCAGTGAAACCCGGCGTCCTCCTGGAGGAGGGCGTGGCCGAGAGCGGCCACCACGTCCTCGCGCCGCCCTCCCGAGGCGAGGAAGCCGTAGACGATGGCTCCGGCCTCGTCCACTCCGCCCTCGCGGTCCCAGCACGCGCCCAGCGCGGCCAGGTCGGGGCCCGCCTCCGGCGCCGGCCTCGCCGGCAGCCGAGCGGCGGGCACGTTCAGGAAGCGGTCGAGGAACACCTTGAGGGCGACGTGGAAGACCCCTCGCACCAGCAGCGGGTCCGGAGCGCGGACCAGGAGCTGGTGCAGCGCGTTGGCGCTCGTGAACCCATGGTGCACCACGTCCCAGTCTCCATGGTCGTTCTGGACGTGGAACCGGGTGAGCCGCAGCGCGGCAGCGAAGGCGGCGGCCCGGCCCAGCTGCTCGGCCGACGCACCGTCCCCGATGGCCCGGAAGAGGGCTTCGACCACCTCGGCCGGGTCCTCGCCGAGGAGCTCCCACCCGAGTGCGCCGACGCGGCCGTCCGCCTCGAACGCCGCCGCCGACGGGTCAGGGCTCAAGCGGCCGGCGCCGAGCACGTGTTCCAGCCGGTCGGCCGCCGAGGCGGCGAGGCCGGCGAGATCGTGCGGGTGGCGCCACGCACCTTCCTCCTCGTGCCGCACGGCGTCTGCCGTCTGGTGCACGAGCGTGGGCAGCACCAGCTGGGCGGCGGCGGGCTCCACCCCGGCGAGGTGGTCCACGAGCTCGAACGCCTTGTTGGTGAAGTCGATCACGTGGCCTTCGTCCACGAAGACGTGGTCCGTGACGGCTGCTGCCATCATCCGGCAGAGCTCCGGGAGCGGAGAGCCGCCGGCGACGGCCGTGACGAGGGTTCGCTCGGCGGCGTCGCCCGACCGGGTGTCCACGAACCGCCGGTACCATCCGGGGAGCCGGTTCGCCGGGACCGGTCCGCCGCCGAGGGGCGGCAACGGGAACCGGGGGGCGCGGCCGCGGGTGTCGTCGGACACGAACCGCAGGCCGTGCACGAGCGCCAGCGGGCGGTCCTCGGGTGCGAGGTGCGAGAGGCTGGTGCCCATCGCGCACAGGACCGTGAGGCCCGGCCCGAAGCCATGGGCGCGGAAGCGGCATCCGAAGCGCGCCCCGGCGGCCAGCACGGTGCGAGGGTCCTCACCCTCGGCCAGGAGCCCCAGCACGGACTTGGCCAGGACCAGCGTGAGGCCCTGTTCGAGGCCGTCGTCGATACGGCGCATCGTCGTGGCGCGGTCGAACGACGGGGCTGGCGCGGCGACGAGCACCCGCCCGTCGACCAGCGCGACGTCGTAGGACCGGGCGTCGTCGGCGAAGGGGTCGAGCGTGGCGCCGGTGCACAGGTCGAACCGGGCATGGTGCCAATGGCAGGTGACGAGGCCGCTCTCGACCGTGCCGCGGTGCAGGGGGAACCCGAGGTGCGGGCACCGGTCGTCGATGCCGTAGGCCCGGTCGTCGTGCCAGAAGACGCAGACGGGCTGGCTCCCCACCTTGGTCGTGAGGTACCCGGCCTTGCGGAGGTCCTCGACGCTCCCGGCATCGACGTGCATGGTGACGGCCCTCCTCGCCCGGGCCGCCGCGGCCCGTCGCGCTGACGATACGACTTCAAGTCAACGTGAAGTCAAGAGGGCGCCGAGGGCGGGTCCTGGTCCGTTGCGTCACCGATGTGGACGACGACCGTCGTGCCGACGCCGACCACGGAGCGCACCGAGAGGCTGCCGCCGTGGCGCTCGGCGATGGCGCGGGCGACCGACAGGCCCAGCCCCGATCCGGGAAAGCCACGCCGCCGGGCGTTGGACGCCCGGAAGAACCGGGTGGAGAGCATGCCGATCTCGTCCTCGGGGATCCCGATGCCCGTGTCCTCGACCGTGATGTCCCACCCGTCCGATCCCTCGGGGTCGCTCTCCCCGCTCCCCGTCGGCACCGCACGCACCGTGACACGACCACCCGGGAGGGTGAACTTGAGGGCGTTGGACAGCAGGTTCTCGAGCAGCTGCGCCAGGCGGTCCTCATCGCCTCGGACCCCCGGCCCGGGCACCGTCCGGACAAGAAGCTCGATCCCCCTGGCCCCGGCTTCGGGCGTGACCGTCCGCACCGCCCGCTCTACCAGTGCCGGCACGGCCACGTCGGAGATGGGAAGCGGCATCGTCCGCGACTCCAGGCTGTCGAGGGAGACGACGTCGCCGGCCAGCCGCAGCAGGCGGTCGACGTTGCGCACGATGGCGTCGAGGCACGCCGCCTGCTCCTCCGAGGCCACCGGCTCCAGGAGGCCGCGTAGGAGCTGGGTGTACCCGACGATCGACGTCAGCGGCGTGCGCAGCTCGTGCGAGACGGCGGCGATCGACTCGGCTCGGTAGGCGTCCAGCTCGGCCAGCCGGCGGTTCTCCTCCCGCTCGGAGGCGAGCAGCCGCTCCCGCTCCGCTTCCGCCCGAGCGTGGCCCGTCACGTCGCGGAAGGACGAGAGGTGGCCCCGGTCGACGCCTTGGACCACCACGGGGACGAAGTCGCACTCGATGGTCCGCCCGTCGAAGAGCACGCACCGAACACCCTCCACCCGTCGCCCGGCCGCCCGGAAACCGGCCAGCCTCCCCGCAGCATCGGGCGGCTCGGCGACGAGGCGGTCCGACATGAGCCCGAGCGACGCCAGTGATCGGCCGACGAGCGCCTCGGGCGCCATCGGGAGGCGGAAGAGGTCGACAAAGGCCTGGTTGGCCAGCACCACGCGGCCGCCCTCGTCCTCGAGCACCACCGCCGTGTGCAGGCTGTGCACGAGGCTGGCCAAGCGGCGGTTGGTCGCCTCGAGCGCCCCGAGCGCCCGCCGCGTCTCGGTGATGTCCCGCAGGTGCACGACGATCCCCTGGACGGCGGGGTCCTCGACGAGCACGTCGCACAGAGCCTCCATCCAACGCCACCGACCGTCGGCCGCCCGAAGGCGGAGCTCCACCCGCTCTGTGTCGGCGACCCCGCCGGTGCGCGCCCGGTCGAGGACGCGCCTCGCCGCCGGGACGTCGTCGGGGTGCAGGAGGCCGAACACGCCCTGGGCGGGGTCGAACCGCTCCTGGTGCCCGAAGAGGCGGATCGCCGCCCGGTTGGACCAACGCCACGAGCCGTCGGCGTTGAGGATGGACACGACGTCGGGTGACCGGTCGAGCACGACGTCGAGGACGTGCGGGGTCGAGAGGCTCGGTCCCGGCAACGCGGAGCCCGCCCCGTCCGGGGACGGAGCTCCGGCGTCGGACACGACCACGAGGCAGCCGTCGAGGCGGCCGCCGGCCGACACCATGCCGACGCACTCGGCGCGGCATCGCCGCTCGGTCCCGTCGGGCCCCTCGACCCGGAACTCGCCGAGCTGCCCCCGGCCGTCGACCCGGCTGTGCCACCGGGCCGCCAGGGCCGCCCGGTCGGCCGGATGGACCGCCCCGTACCACGGACCCCCTTCCGGTGCAGCCGGACCGACGAGATCCTGCCAGCGCTGGCTGTGGTACCAGGCACGGCCGTCCTCGTCGACACCCACGACACCCAGGGGCACCAGCCCCGTCAGCGCGCCCAAGGCCCTGGCGGCGGCGGCCCGCCGCTCCTCGTCCGGTCGGTCGTTGCTCGATCCCATGGCCAGGCGGAGGCCAGCATACGACCGGGGTCCTATCCTGGGAGGCTCACGAGCAAAGGAGACCCCCACCGATGACCACGCCCACACCCGGCACGGACCGTCACGGCCGACCGCTCTGGAAGGTCGCGGACCTCTCCCTCGCCGACTTCGGGCGCAAGGAGATCGAGCTGGCCGAGCACGAGATGCCGGGGCTCATGGCCATGCGGTCCGAGTACGGGGCGTCCCAACCCCTGGCCGGGGCGCGCATCACCGGCTCCCTCCACATGACGGTCCAGACGGCGGTGCTGATCGAGACCCTGACCGCCCTCGGAGCCCGCGTGCGCTGGGCGAGCTGCAACATCTTCTCCACCCAGGACCACGCCGCCGCCGCCATCGTCGTCGGGCCCGGCGGCACGCCCGACGACCCGAAGGGCGTCCCCGTCTTCGCCTGGAAGGGCGAGAGCCTGGAGGAGTACTGGTGGTGCACGGAGCAGGCTCTGCGCTGGCCCGACGAGGGCGGCCCGACCACCATCCTCGACGACGGCGGTGACGCCACCCTCCTCGTCCACAAGGGCGTCGAGTACGAGAAGGCGGGCGTCGTGCCCGACCCGTCGACGGCCGGCTCGGAGGAGATGGGCGTCGTGCTGGGCCTCCTCACCCGCAGCCTCGGCGAGGACCCCCAGCGGTGGACGTCCATGGCCAATGGCATCGGCGGGGTCACCGAGGAGACGACCACCGGCGTGCACCGGCTCTACGAGATGCATCGTGACGGCACCCTCCTGTTCCCGGCCATCAACGTGAACGATTCGGTCACCAAGTCCAAGTTCGACAACAAGTACGGCTGCCGCCACTCGCTGGTCGACGGCATCAATCGGGCGACCGACGTCCTGATCGGCGGCAAGATGGCCGTCGTCTGCGGCTTCGGCGACGTGGGCAAGGGCTGTGCCGATTCGCTGCGCGGCCAGGGCGCCCGGGTGGTGGTCACCGAGGTCGACCCCATCTGCGCCCTGCAGGCGGCCATGGAGGGCTACGAGGTCGTGCGCCTGGACGACGTCGTGGGCCAGGCCGACATCTTCGTCACCGCCACCGGCAACCGGGACATCATCACCGCCGGCCACATGACCCGGATGAAGCACCAGGCCATCGTCGGCAACATCGGCCACTTCGACAACGAGATCGACATGGCCGGCCTCACCGCCATCCCGGGGATCTCCCGGGTGAACATCAAGCCGCAGGTCGACAAGTGGGTGTTCCCCGACGGCCACGCGGTGATCGTCCTGTCGGAGGGCCGTCTCCTCAACCTGGGGAACGCCACCGGGCACCCGAGCTTCGTCATGTCCTGCTCGTTCACCAACCAGACGCTCGCCCAGATCGAGCTGTACGCCCGGCCCGAGCAGTACGAGACCCGGGTGTACGTGCTGTCGAAGCACCTCGACGAGAAGGTGGCCCGCCTGCACCTCGACGCCCTGGGCGTCCGGCTGAGCACGCTCAGCGCCGAGCAGGCCGACTACATCGGGGTGCCGGTCGGCGGCCCGTTCAAGCCGGACACCTACCGCTACTAGGAGGCACCCGAGCCGTCGACCGGGCCACGGTGGGGCCGCCCACCGCCGAGCCAGCTCGGCGCGGCGGACCCGGTCGGCGTGCGTCGACGGCGCCCGCTGCCCTCGGGCTCTTCAGGTCTGCAGGCCGCCGACGGCGACCGCCAGGTCCTCGAGCTCGCGCCGCCAGTCGGCCGGGGGCTGGAGCGGCCGGACGACGAACTTCGAGAACCCCACCTCGACGAACCGCGTGATCAGGCCGGCCAGGGCGTCCAGCCCCACCGGCACGAGTTCGTCGAGCGATCGGCCACGGGCGCGGCGGGAAACGGCGGCCGCCTGCCGCTCGTCGAGGGGACGGCGGGCGTACGCGATCGAGGCCCCGAAGTGCTCGGGGCTGATCGACCGGCCGGCGGCCGCGGCGGCCGCCTCCACCACGCCCCTGCCGGCCGCCGCCTCCGCCGGCGTGCACTGCGAGGGGAGCCAGCCGTCGGCCAGCCGGCCGCACCGCTCGAGCGACGCCCGGGCCGCCCCGCCCAGCCACACGTCGAAGGGCTCCTGGATCGGTCGCGGCGACACGGTCGCACCGACGAGGCGAGCCACCCGCCCCTCGTGGTCCACGGCGGCGCCCGACCACAGCCGCCGCAGGAGGGGCAGGACCTCCTCGATCTGGTCCCCCCGCTCGGCCACCGGGACGCCGATGGCTGCCGACTCGGGCTCGGTGGCCAGGCCGGGGACGAAGGTGACCAGGAAGCGGCCGCCGCTCAGGGCGTCGAGGGCCGCGACCTGGCCCGCCAGCCGGACCGGGTTGCGGCCGGGCAGGAGCATCGTCGTCCCCACCTTCAAGGTGGGGACCGAGGCCGCCACCCACGCCAGCCCGACCAGTGGGTCGAACCCCGGACCGGTGAGCACCTCGGAGAGCCAGAGTGAGTCGAAGCCGGTGTCCACGACGTCCTGGCCGAGGCGGGTGAGGCCGGCGCCGAGCGCGCCGGCTGTCGCCTGGCCGGTCCCGATGCCGATCCGGACCTTCACGGTGCGCTCCCCACGGCCGCCAACGCCCGCTCGATCCCGGCGTCGTCGACGTCGTGATGGGTGGCGAACCGCACCAGGCCGGGGCCGACCGTGCCGGCCAGCACCCCGTGGGCTCGCAGGTGGGCGAGGAGGCCGTCGGGGTCCGGCGGGCGGAAGACGACCATGTTGGTGGCCGCCGCCGCCAGGCCCGCCCGGGCGTCCGGCCATCGCTCGGTGACGGCGTCGGCCAGGCGGCGGGCCCGCTCGTGGTCGTCGGCCAGGCGGTCGACCATCGTCCGGAGGGCCACCAGGCCGGCCGCCGCCAGGACCCCGGCCTGGCGCATGGCCCCGCCCAGGCGCTTGCGCTCGAACCGGGCGGCCCCGATGACGTCGGCGGGGCCGGCCAGCACGGAACCGACCGGCGCGCAGAGCCCCTTCGAGAGACAGGACACCACCGTGGTGGCGAGGCCGGCGCGCTCGTCGGCCTTCACGCCCGTGGCGACCTCGGCGTTGAAGAGGCGGGCACCGTCGAGGTGGACCGGGAGGGCACCCGCCGCCTCGGCCACCGCCCGCAGGTCGTCGAGGGCCCAGGGCACCCCGCCGGCCGCCATGTGCGTGTCCTCGACGCACACCAGGGCCACCTCGGCAGCGTGGTACCGGCCGGCCTCGACAGCCGCCCGTACGGCGGCCGGCGACAACGCCCCCCGGGCGTCGTCCACCGGGACGAGCTGGACGGCGGCGTTGCGGGCCGCCGCGCCGTGCTCGTAGGCGACGACGTGTTGGTGCGCTCCGGCGACCACGCCTGAACCGGGGGGTGCGAGCACGCGAAGGGCGATCTGGTTCGCCATCGTCCCCGAGGGCACGAAGAGCGCCGCCGGCTTCCCCACCCGGGCGGCGTAGGTCTCCTCCAGCTCGATGACCGTGGGGTCCTCGCCGTAGCCGTCGTCACCGACCACCGCCTCGGCCATCGCCCGGCGCATCTCGGGGGTGGGCTGGGTGACGGTGTCGCTGCGGAGGTCGACCGGTTCAGCGGGCACGAGTCGAGGGTACCGTGCGACCACCGCCGGGCCACGGGTCCGCGGGCACGGGGGGGCTGCCGGGCTGCCGGGCTGCCGGGCTGCCGGGCTGCCGGGCTGCCGGGCCCTGGATAGGCTCCCCGCCGATGCCCGACACGCCCCGGACCGAGATCGCCGCTCACGCGCCCGACGCCCTCACCATCCACGGGACCCTCGGCGTCGAGACGGTGGAGCTCTCCGCCGAGCGCGTGGTGCTACAGCTCGAGGTGACGCCGGCCGTCCACCAGCCCTACGGCATCCTCCACGGCGGGATCTCCGCCCTGCTGGCCGAGTCAGCCGCCAGCTACGGGGCGGCGTTGGCCGCCGGTCCCGACCGGCACGTGGTCGGCATCGAACTCAACGCCAGCCACCTGCGCCCCGTGATCCGGGGCACGCTCACGGCGACCGCCACCCCCGTGCGGGCTGGCCGCGCGGTCCAGGTCTGGGAGATCTCCCTCACCGACGACCGGGGCCATGAGGTCTGCCGCTCGCGCTGCACGCTCGCCGTGCTCGACGGCCCGCCGCCGGTCGCACCGCCCGTGCACGTCGCACCGCCGCCACCGACCGGGGCATCTTCCGCTGGTCGTACCACGCCGCCCACGCGGTAGCGCACCGGTGGGCACGCCCGGGCCGCCGGTGGTGCCGCTCATCCCACCGTTGGTGCGCTCGACCATTCGATCCTGAGAACGTCCGGTCCCGTTTGGCGCGCCCCCTGGGTGACGCGCGTAGGATGTTCCAATGCGCGGGGTACGACCGGCAGGCGACGCAGGCCACATCGGGCTCCTCCTCCCCACCGCTCCACAAGGTGAAATCCCTGTTCAGAGTGGTCGTACTACAGGTAGGAACAGGGGTGGTACCTGGGGTACTACCAGCTGGCTGCGGCAGGTCGCCGAGGACGCGGAGACCCTCGGCGCGGGCGCCCTGTGGGCGGTGGACCACCTGTTCTGGGGTCGCCCGATGCTCGAGTGCCTGACGGTGGCAACCGTCGCCGCCACCGCCACCCGCCACGTCACGGTGGGAACGTGCGTCCTCCAGCTGCCGCTGCGGTCGCCCGCTGCGGTGGCCAAGCAGGCCGCGACCGTGCAGACGTTGTCCGGGGGCCGCTTCGTCCTCGGCGTGGGCACCGGCAGCCACCCCGGCGAGTACGCGGCGGCGGGGGCGTCGAGCGCCTACCCCCGCCGCGGGCACGTGCTCGACGACGGCATCGACGCCCTGCGGGCCGCCTGGAGCACGGCCGCCGATCTCTCGCTCCCCTACCGCCAGGAGCCGGCGCCTGCGCCGGTCCCCGTGTGGATCGGCGGGTCGTCCGCCGCGGCGCGGCGCCGGGCGGCGGCGCGCGGGGACGGCTGGATCCCGCTCTTCCTCGGTCCGGACGACCTCGCCCGAGGGGTGGACCTCCTCCGCCAGGAGACGGCGGCGGCCGGCCGGGACCCGATGGCGGTCACCCCGGCCGTGGTCCTGCCCATGGCGGTCGGCACCGACCCGGCCACCCACGAACGGGGGACCCAGTGGCTCGCCCGCCTCTACGGGATCCCGCCCAAGGCCTTCGCCCGGCACCTGGTGGCCGGTTCGCCGGACCGCTGTGCCGAGGTCGTGGCCCGCTACCAGGAGGCGGGCGCCGAGCACGTGGTGGTGATGGTGGCCGACGACGACGCCCTCGGCCACTTCGCCCGCCTGATCGCAGCACTGGAGCCGCAGCCGGCAACGCGTCGGCCGTGGCACGAGCACACGGAGGTACCCGCATGACGGCAGGGGACAACCGACCCGCCGAGCCGGTCGCCATCCTCGGGTCCGGGATGACGGACATGAGCCGGAGGGACCTCTCCCCGGAGGCCATGGCCGACCAGGTCGTGCGGGAGGCCCTCGGCGACTCGGGGGTGGACCCCCTCAAGCTCGGGCTCGTGGTGGCCAGCAACGCCATGGGCGGGCGTCTCTGCGACCAGGGGTGCATCCGTGGCCAGTCGTGGCTGCGCAAGGCCGGGCTCGCCAGCACCCCGGTGGTGAACGTCGACAACTCGTGCGCCGGCGGTGCCTCCGCCCTCCACGTCGGGATCCTCGCCGCCCGGGCGACCGGGGCGCCCGTGCTCGTGCTCGGAGTCGAGAAGATGTGGACGGGCGACCGGGCGGCGACCCTGGCCGGCATCGAGGACGGCCTGCCTGCCGACTACCGGGCGGACATGCACGCCCGGTTCGAGCCTGAGCACAACCCCGGTGGCAGCATCCTCATGGGGCTCAACGACAGCTGGGCCCGGCGGTGCATGGCCGAACGCGGCACCACCCTGGAGCAGATCGCCGCCGCCGCCGTCAAGGCCCGCCGTCACGCTGCCCAGAACCCCCTGGCCCAGATCCAGCGGGAGGTGACCCTCGACGAGGTGCTCGACGCCCCCCAGGTGTCGGGCGTCCTGACCCGGCTCATGTGCAGCTCGTTCACCGACGGGGCGGCGGCGGTCGTCCTGGCGGCGGGGTCGGCGACGTCGCCCGCCGACCGGCGAGCACCCCGTATCATCGCCGCCGTGGCGCGCTCGGGGAACGGCGAGATCGACTACCACGACCGCCTGGCGGAGACCGCGGCCGCACTGTGGGAGAGCTCGGGGCTCGGACCGGACGACTTCGACATGGCCGAGGTCCACGACGCCACCAGCGCCGAGGAGATCTACGCCCTCGAGTCGCTCGGCCTCTTCGGGCTGGGCGAGGCGGGACCGGCAACGGCCGCCGGCGACACCGCCATCGGCGGGCGGGGGCTCACCGTGAACCCCAGCGGCGGTCTCGTCGGGCGGGGGCACCCCCTCGGGGCGACCGGGATCGCACAGGTGGTCGAGCTGGTCACCCACCTCCGGGACCGAGCCGGTGCCCGCCAGGTGCCCGGCGCCCGGTTGGGGCTCGCCGTCAACACGGGCGGGGTCATCGAGGGCGACGCCGGGTACGTGGGCATGGTCGCGGTGGCGGCGGGGAGCTGACCGGCGTGGGCATCCGGGTGCACAGCTGCGGGATCGCCGTCCCCGACAAGGTCGTCACCAACGACGACCTCTCGGCGCGGCTCGACACCAGCGACGCCTGGATCTCCGAGCGCACCGGCATCCGGGAGCGCCGGGTCGGCGGGACGACGACCGGGCTGGCCACCGAGGCTGGACGGGCGGCGCTCGAGCGCGCCGGGCTCCAGCCGGCCGACATCGACCTGCTCCTGCTCGCCACCACCACGCCTGACGCCCTCGTCCCCGCCTCGTCGACCACCGTGCAGCACGCGCTGGGCACCGGCGGCGGCGCCATCGACCTCAATGCCGCGTGCTCGGGGTTCGTGTACGGCCTGGTGACGGCAGCCGGGCTGGCCGCAGTGGGCGCCCGGCGGGTGCTCCTCATCGGCGCCGACACGCTGAGCCGCATCACCGACTGGGACGACCGCAAGATGGCCGTGCTCGTGGGCGATGGTGCGGGCGCGGTCGTCGTCGAGCCGGTCGACGGCCCGGGCGACCTGTTGAGCTGGAACCTCGGTGCCGACGGCGGCCTACGCCACCTGCTCTACTGCGACCACGGCGGCTACCTGTTCATGGACGGCAAGGAGATCTTCCGCAAGGCTGTCCGCATCGTGGTCGAGTCGGCCGAGAAGGCGCTGGCCGACGCCGGGATGACCGCCGGCGACGTCGACGTGTTCGTCCCCCACCAGGCGAACCTGCGCATCATCCAGGCCGCCGGCCAGCGGCTGGGCATCCCGGCCGAGCGCACGGCGGTGGTCATCGACCGCTACGGCAACACCTCGTCGGCCTCGATCCCCCTGGCCCTCGCCGACGCCATCCAGAACGGCCAGGCCAAGCCGGGCGCCCGGATGCTGCTCTGCGGCTTCGGCGGGGGCATGACCTGGGCGAGCGCCGTTCTACGCTGGGGGGGATGACCCGGACGGACTCGGAGCGACCGACGCTGGTGATCCTGGCGGGCGGTCGCGCCCGAAGGTACGGCGGGGTGAAGCCGCTCGCCCCGGTGGGACCGGGCGGCGAAGCGGTCATCGACCTCCTGGGGTCCGACGCCATCGCCGCCGGGTTCAGCACCCTGGTCCTCGTGATCGGGCCGGCGACGGGGCCCGCCATCCGCTACCACGTCGAGCGCACGTGGCCGGGGGACCTCGATGTGCGGTTCGCCGTCCAGGACGCCCCGCTCGGCACGGTCCACGCCGTCCTGTCCGCCGCCGAGCACCTGCCCGCCGAGGGCGGCAATGGGGGCGGCTTCGGCGTGGCCAACGCCGACGACCTCTACGGCCAGGAGCCGCTCGCGCTCCTGGCCGCCCACCTCACCGGGGAGGACCCGGCCAACGCGCTGGTGGCCTTCCGGCTCCACAATTCGATCGTCGGCCACGAGCCCGTCACCCGTGGCCTTTGCACCGTCGACGGCGACGGGCTCCTCGAAGGGGTCGACGAGCGCCGGCACGTCGTCCGCCTCCTCGACGGGCGGTTCGTGAGCGAGGACGGGCGGGAGCCGGCGGAGTTGAGCCCCGACGCGCTCGTGTCCATGAACCTGTGGGGGTTCCGCCCGGCACTGCAAGCGGTCTTCGAGGCGGCGATGGCCGACGCCTCGCTCGAGACGGACGACGCCGAGGTGCTCCTCCCTGAGGTGGTCGGCGAGATCGTGGCCGGACAGCGCGCCGTGCCCGGCGGCGCCACCTTCCGGGTGGTCCCGGCCGAGGGCCGGTGCGTGGGGGTCACCCACCCGAGCGACCTGGCCCTCGTCCAGACGGACCTCTGCCAGCAGGTGGGTCGGGGCGATCGCCCGGCGGCGCTGTGGGAGGACCGTTCGGCGGCGCTCGGATGAGCCAGGGCGGGGTGCCATGAGCCGCTCCGCCCGGCTCGTCACCGCCCTCGCCCTGAACGTGGCGCTGGTGGCCGGGCAGGTCGTCGCCGGCCTGGTCGCCCACTCCACCGCCCTCGAGGCCGACGCCGGCCACAACCTCACGGACGTGGCCGCGATCGGGATCTCGCTGTGGGCCGTGCGCTGGGCGCTGCGCCCGCGCAGCGAGATCCGCTCCTACGGCAACCACCGGGGGACCATCCTCGCCGCATTGGGCAACGCCGCCCTGCTCGGGGTGGTGACGATGGCCATCGTGGCCGAGGGCATCGCCCGGCTGCTCCATCCGGGCCACGTCCACGCAGGGCTCGTCGTCGGAGTGGCGGCGGCCGCCGTCGTCGTGAACGGCGCAGCGGCGCTGGTGGTCCACGAGAGCGGCCGGGACCTCAACATCCGCAGCGTGGTCGTCCACATGGTGGGCGACCTCGGCGCCTCGCTCGTGGTGGTCGCGGCCGGCCTGGTCATCCTGCTCGGTGGGCCCGGGTTCGACGCCGCCGACCCGGCCGCGTCGTTGGCGGTGGCGGCGATCATCCTCTACGAGGCGGTGCACATCGCCAAGGAGAGCGCCGACGTGCTGCTCGAGTCGACGCCCGCCGACGTCGACCTGCCTGCCCTCCGAGCGGCCATCACCTCGACGCCGGGTGTGGCCGAGGTCCACGACCTGCACGTCTGGAGCCTGTCCAGCGACTACCGGGCGCTGTCGGCACACCTCGTGCTGGCCGGCCACCCGACCCTCGAGCAGGCCCAGGCCGTCGGCAACGACGTGCGCAGCGGCATCAGCGGCCCGTTCGAGATCGCCCACTCGACGTTCGAGCTCGAGTGCGAGCGCTGTGACGACCTGCTGGCAGCGCCCTGCGGCGTCGACGGCGAGCAAGACGGCGCCGGGGCGCACTACGACGACGACGGGCACCACGGCCCCGCCCTCCATCGCAGTGGCGCCGACAGCGCCGGCGCCGACGACGACGGTGCCGACCGCGCCGAGCGCGCCGAGGAAGCTCCGGTGCGCGGGCTCGGCGCCTGAGGCAGGCGGTGCGTCGCGCGGCTCATGCCGCGCCGCTCGCTCGGACCCTGGGGGAACGGCGGCCCACCCCCACGCACCGCGCCTCGCTCCATCCGGAACCGGGGGCGGGCGCGGCGAGACCCCGAGTAACCGTCCGGCCGAGACCGTCCAGCTCCTCGGGGCCCACGCCCGTGGTAACCCGCGGCCACCTGCAGCCGGGGAAGTGTCGGACAACCCCGGCCCGGGGCCGAACCACAGGCTCCAGGGAGCCCGTGGCCCGTGTCACGAGCCACCGTGCCCGAGTGCTCTCCCCCCGCCTCCAGGCCGTGCCTTTCGACACGGCCCAGCCCGCCAACCGACCTTGCGCTCGGTCGTCAGGTGCCTCGGGCCGAGCCTTGCGGTCTGCCCTCCGCTCGTCCCGGCGGTCCGCCTTGCGGCTTCCCCTCCGGTCCCGACGGGTTCGATCACTCGAACAACGGCAGCATGCGCCCTGGTCAAACCCAATTCAAGGGCCGTAGTGGAAATCCCCGCCTTCTCCCCATCTTTCTGCAGCGCGTCCCCAATCTCGGGACGTTCGTCCCCAGTCGCGCCCTCGTCCATCCCCAGGACGTCCCCAGCCCTCCCGACGGGAGGCGGTAACGTCCCGCCGGTGCCGGAGGAACGGTCCACGATCTCGGAGCCGAGCGACGGCCGGTCGCGCTGCGCGTGGGCCACCGGGCCGTGGCTCACCCCCTACCACGACGAGGAGTGGTCCGTCCCGGTGCACGACGATCGGAGCCACTTCGAGCACCTCTCGCTCGAGGGGGCGCAGGCCGGGTTGAGCTGGCTGGCCATCCTGCGACGCCGCGACGCCTACCGCCGGGCGTTCGCCAGCTTCGATCCCGCCGTCGTCGCCGGCTTCGGTCCCTCCGACGTCGAGCGGCTGCTCGAGGACGCCGGGATCATCCGGAACCGCCGCAAGGTCGAGTCCGTCGTCGCCAATGCAGCGATCGTGCTGGAGCTGGCGAACGAGCACGGCAGCTTCGCCGCCTATCTCTGGGACCGCGTCGATGGCCGACCCGTCGTCAACCGATGGCGCGACGTCGCCGACGTGCCGGCCAAGTCGCCGCTGTCGGAGGCGCTCAGCACCGACCTGCGACGCCGGGGGTTTCGCTTCGTCGGCCCCGTGGTGTGCTACTCGCACCTCCAAGCCACGGGGTTGGTCATGGACCACGTCGTGGGCTGCTTTCGCCATCGGGAGCTGGCGGTCGGCGCCGGTCGCTGATCCGGCCGGCGCCGCCGGGCCGCACCGGCACCGGCACCGGCACCCGCGACCGCGACCGCGACCGCGCCCGCGCCGGCACCCGCACCCGACTGCGGACGCTCAGGCGGTGGCCCGGGTGAGCGCCTCCACGTCGTCCCCTGAGAGCTCGACCGTGGCGGCTGCGCAGTTGTCCTCGAGGTGTGACACCGACGACGTCCCAGGTATGGGCAGCATCACCGGCGAGCGGTGGAGCAGCCAGGCCAACGCCAGCTGCGAGGGAGAGGCGCCGCGATCGGCAGCCAGCTTGTCCAGGGAGCCGCCGGGCTGTGCCAGCTGGCCGGTTGCGAGCGGGAACCAGGGGATGAACCCGATGTCGTGCGCTTCGGCGTGCTCGAGCACGTCCTCGGAGCCCCGGTCGGCGAGGTTGTACCGGTTCTGCACCGTGGCGACGGTGGCCAGGGACCGCACCTCCTCGAGCTCGTCCACGGCGACCTCGCTCAGGCCGATGTGCCGGATCTTCCCTTCTTGCTGCAGCTTCACGAGCTCGCCGACCTGGTCCTCGACGGCAACCGTGGGGTCGATGCGGTGCAGCTGGAAGAGGTCGATCCGGTCGAGGCCGAGATGGCGGAGGCTCATCTCGCACTGTTGGCGGAGGTACTCGGGACGGCCGATCGGATGCCACTTGCCCGGGCCGGTCCGGGCCAAGCCTGCCTTCGTGGCGATGACCAAGCCCTCGGGGTACGGATGGAGCGCCTCCTTGATGAGGACTTCGCTCACCTCGGGCCCGTACGAGTCGGCCGTGTCGATGAAGTCGACGCCGAGCTCGACGGCACGCCGCAGCACACGGAGGCACTCGTCGCGATCTCTCGGCTCACCCCATATCCCAGGGCCGGTGAGCCGCATCGCGCCGAAGCCCAGGCGGTGGACCGGGAGGTCACCGCCGATCGCGAACGTGCCGGACTGCTCAACGGGTCGGTCGGATGGGGACATGGGTCGCTCCTTCGGTCGTGCTCGAGGGCCACGGCCGTGGCCCGGCGCCGGTGCCGGCGCGGCGGCGCACACGGCGCCGGGCTCCGTCTTACCAGCCGCCGCCGGCCGTCGGTCGTGCTCGCCATGTCGGCCGCCGGCCACGCCGTCGGCACGGTCCTGGCGATCCGGCTCGCCACCAAGTTCCCCGCCCGCCGCCCCCCGCTCGTGTACGTCCCTGGCACAACCCCCATGTCGTCGCAGCTCAGACCGCAGAGCGGTGTCGATGACAGAATGCTCCCGTGGACCGCGTGGGGCGACCGCTTGGATGCCCCGGCGCCCCGCCCCCGCCGGTGCAGGGTGAGCACGCCACCGCCACCGCGGCGCTCGCCGAGACGGGCGTGTCAGCCGTCGACCACGTGCTGCGCCGCCGGACTGCGCCCGAAGCGCTCGCGGCCGAGAAGGAGCGATTGTTCGTCCAGCAGCGCGACATCGCGGGCACCCTCCAGCAGGCTCTGCTGGCCGACCTGCCGTCGCCGTCGGACCTCGGCGTCGCGGCGCGCGAACCCACCGCCCGCGCCGCCACCGTCGGCGGCGCGGAGGACGCCATCGCCGGCATCGCCGCCTTCCTCCCGCCCGGCGAGGACGACGTGGTCCTGCTCGGCCTGCGGCTGTCGCAATGAGCGCGCCGGAGACCACGGTGCACCTGGCTCTGCTGCGCGGGGTCAACGTCGGGGGCCGCACGGTCCCCATGGCCGCCCTGCGCGAGTTGTGGACCTCGCTCGGCTACACCGGCGTGCGGACGTACCTGCAGAGCGGCAACGTCGTGTTCCGCGCCGACCTCCCCCCCGACGCCGCCGCCCTGTCCGGCACCATCGCGTCTCGGCTCGGTCTCGACACGACCGTCGTGCTGCGGACGGGCGACGACCTGGCGAGGGTGGTGGCGGCCAACCCCTTCCCTGGCGCCGGGGGCACCCTCCTGCACGTTGGCTTCCTCCTCGGGACACCCGACCCCGAGGCGGCGGGCGCGCTCGATGACGGGCGCTACGCCCCCGAGGCGGCAGTGCTCGCCGGCCGAGAGGTCTACTTCTCCCTTCCCGATGGCATGGGCCGAGCGAAGCTCCCGGCCTACGTCGGACGCCGGCTGGGCACGCCGATGACGCTACGGAACTGGCGGACGGTCGAAGCGCTGGCCGAGCTCTCGGGGGCTTGATGGCGGGCCGCGAGCTGCGTGCCGCGTGGGTTGCGGCGCGCCCGCTCCGGCGCCGGCGCCCGCGTCGCCGACGGCTACGCGTCGCCGCCGGAGCGTCGCCGTCGGCGGGCGCCCCCCACGTTGCGGCGCATCCGGCGGCGGATCTGGACGATGCGAAGGGACGCCACCAGCCCGGCGAGCAGCACGCCGCCGACCGCTGCCAGAAGGAGCGCCGCGCCCAGGGGGAACGACCCCGAGGCCGTGAAGTAGGTGATCCGCACGCTCCCCAAGTTCTGGAGGATGAACACCAGGAGCAGCACCAGTACGAGGGCGGCGGCGATGAGCCCTCCCCAAGCCGCCGAGGTGCGCGTCCGGCCGGGACCGACGGGTGGCGGCGGTTCGGGCACGGACGGTCCGGGGCCGGACGCGGGCGGCGTGCGTTCAGGGGCTGTCCCGAGCCGCCCGACGTCGAGAGGAGCGACCTCGGGGCGGGGGGTCGACGCCCGTGTGTCGCCCATTTCCTCACCTCCTCCGACCGGCTCACCGGCGAATGGCCCGTCGCCCTCGACGGCCCCTTCCAGACTCGTACCCGCCGGGAGGCCAGACGACACCGGGGCTGCGGCACACCGTCAGGGCGCCGCCTGCTGCGGGGAGCCCAGCTGCAGGCTCGCCGAGCTCCTCCCTGCCCTGCTCCCCGGCGGCCTCCTGACGGCGCCTGCGCCCACGCTCGTGCTCGTCCACGTGAGCCGGTGCGCAGACTTCCTCCGCCGTGGGCCGGCCCGCCGGCGTGGCTCAGCGCGCCGCTGGCGCCTTCTCCTGCCAGCGCAGGACCACCGTGGCGCGCCCGCCGACCGTGAGCGGCTTGTCCCCCGGGACCTCGCCGTCCTCGGGGAGGTTCAGGGTCGTGTCGAGGACGACGTCCCAATGCCGGACGCGGTCGTGGGGCAGGACCCAGTCGATCGGTTCGTCGTGGGCGTTCAGGATCACGAGGAACCAGTCGTCCGTGATCCGCCGGCCCCGGTCGTCGCGATCGGGGATGGCGCCACCGTTGAGGAACACGGCGACCGACCGCGCGAAGCCGGACTCCCAGTCCTCGTCGTCCATCTCCTCTCCGTCCGGCCGGAACCAGCCGATATCCACCGTGCCACGGATCGGCCGTCCCTGGAACCACCGCCGCCGTCGGAACACCGGGTGCTCCTTTCGCAGCGAGATCAGCCGGCGGGTGAGCTCGAGGAGCTGCCGGTCCACATGGTCCCAGTCGTACCAGGAGAGCTCGTTGTCCTGGCAGTAGGCGTTGTTGTTGCCCTGCTGGCCACGGCCCAGTTCGTCGCCGCCCAGCAGCATGGGAACTCCCTGCGACAGGAAGAGCGTGGTGAGGAAGTTGCGCTGCTGGCGGCGCCGCCACGTCAGCACGTCCGGGTCGTCGGTCGAGCCCTCGACGCCACAGTTCCACGACCGGTTGTAGCTCTCCCCGTCCCGGTTGTCCTCGCCGTTGGCCTCGTTGTGCTTGTCGTTGTAGGACACGAGGTCGGCCAGGGTGAAGCCGTCGTGGGCGGTGACGAAGTTGATGCTGGCCACCGGCCGGCGGCTGTCCGATTCGTAGAGGTCCGAGCTGCCGGTGAGCCGAGCACCCAGCTCGGGCAGGGTCGCCGGCTCGCCGCGCCAGAAGTCGCGCACCGTGTCCCGGTACTTGCCGTTCCACTCGGACCACACGGGCGGAAAGTTGCCGACCTGGTACCCGCCGTCGCCCACGTCCCACGGCTCGGCGATGAGCTTGACCTGGCTCACCACGGGGTCCTGCTGGATCAGGTCGAAGAACGCCGACAGCCGGTCCACCTCGTGGAACTGACGCGCCAGCGTGGCAGCGAGGTCGAAGCGGAAGCCGTCGACGTGCATCTCGGTCACCCAGTACCGCAGCGAGTCCATGATCAGCTGGAGGCTGCGCGGATGCCGGACGTTGAGGCTGTTCCCCGTGCCGGTGGTGTCGTAGTAGTGCCGGGGATCGTCGGGGACGAGCCGGTAGTACGCGTGGTTGTCGATCCCCTTGAACGACAGCACGGGCCCGAGGTGGTTGCCCTCAGCGGTGTGGTTGTACACGACGTCGAGGATGACCTCGATCCCCGCCTCGTGCAGCGCCCGCACCATCGCCCGGAATTCCTGCACCTGCTCGCCGCCGTCACGCGACGCATAGCCGTTGTGCGGGGCGAAGAAGCCGATCGAGTTGTAGCCCCAGTAGTTGCGCAGTCCGCGATCGAGCAGGTGGGCGTCGTGGACGAACTGGTGGACGGGCAGCAGCTCGACCGCCGTGACGCCGAGCGACGCGAGGTAGTCGACGGCAACGGGGTGCCCGAGGCCCGCGTACGTCCCACGCAGTGCCTCGGGGATGTCGGGATGACGCACCGTGAAGCCCTTCACATGGACCTCGTAGATCACGCTCTCGTGGAGCGGGGTGCCCGGCGGGCGGTCGTTGCCCCAGTCGAAGTACGGGTTGTGGACGACGCTCTTGGGAACGTGCGGCGCGCTGTCCTCGTCGTTGCGTGAGTCCTCCGCATCGAAGGTGTAGCCGAAGCACGGCTGGGCCCAGTCGACCTCACCCGCGATCGCCTTGGCGTACGGGTCGAGAAGGAGCTTGCTCGGATTGCAGCGGAGACCGGCCGACGGGTCCCAGGGTCCATGGACCCGGTACCCGTAGCGCTGGCCAGGACCCACCCCGGGCAGGTGGGCGTGCCAGACATAGGCGTCCACTTCGTCGAGGACGACCGGGGTCTCGCCGCCTTCGTCGTCGAAGAGGCACAGCTCGACCTGCTCGGCGACCTCGCTGAAGAGCGAGAAGTTGGTGCCGGTGCCGTCGTAGGTCGCGCCCAGCGGGTAGGGCCGGCCGGGCCACGTCTCGATGCGATCGGTCACGGATCCCCTCGTTCGCTCTACGGCGGGGCGGCGGAGCCGCGACCACGCCGGCCGGCCGGGAGGGAGGTCGGCGGGTGTCAGCGTAGGGTCCCTTCTCGGGGCACGCGCACGGGCTCGGCGTCGACCCGGGCGTCGTGACGTCCACCGGGCGCCACCCGTGCACAGCTGGCCAGCTGGGCGGTTGCCAGGGCAGCGTCCGTGAGGCGACCTCGTGGGGAGGGATCTGGGGCGTTGCCGTGGATGGTGGTCGGGTCGGGCTCCACAAAGGCCTCGCCCGGGACGGACGTGGCGGTCCCGTACCCGGAGCGACGCCGGGGCACTCCACGCGGGCCGGGAGGGTCCGGCCGCCGGTCCCAGCCGGGCTGCCACCCGGTTGGCCGCAGACCGTCAGGCCGGCGGCGGGCCGCGGCGACCGATCCGTCCGCGGCCGAGGACCCATGCCCGCGGCCGGCGGGCCGGGAGCAGGGCGGCCCGCGCTGCGTTGGCCCCGGCCCCGCCGTGGACACCCCCACCGGGATGGGCGGCAGCAGAGGCCAGGTAGAGGCCGGCGATCGGGGTCTCGGCGCGGCCGAACCCGGGCACCGGGCGGAGCACCAACTGCTGGTGGAGCTGCGAGGTGCCGCCGTTGACGGCCCCGCCAGCCAGGTTGGCGTCGGCGGCCTCGAGCCCGGCAGGCGAGAAGACGTGCCGCCCTCGGACCCGCGCCCGGAAGCCTGGCGCCCGCTCCTCGATGCGGGCTTCCATGCGGTCGGCGAAGGCCTCGGCCCACGCCTCGCCCCCCCGGGACACGTCGAGCTCGCCCGCTGCGTCATGGTGGACGTCGCGCGGCACGTGGGTGTACGCCCACGCGGTCTCCGTGCCGGGCGGCGAGCGCGTCGGGTCGCTGATCGACTGCTGCCCCACGACGAGGAACGGTCGGGCGGGCAGCATCCGCATGGCGACGTGGGCGGCGTACTCGGTGAAATTGTCGAAGTCGTCGGCGACGTGGACGGTTCCCGCCTGGCGGCACTCGTCGGACAGCCACGGGATCGGGCCGTCGAGCGCCCAGTCGACCTTCACCGTCCCCATGTCCCACTGGAACCGCCCGACGTCGTCCAACAACTCGCCAGGCAGGTCGGCGGCCGACACCAGGCCACCGTAGAGAGCAGGTGCGGCGACGTCGGCGAGCACCGCCCGCCCCGCCTCCACGATCTCCCCGTTGGCCGTCCGTACCCCGACGGCGCGGCCCCGGCGGACCACTATCTGGGCCACCGTGCAGCCGCAGCGCACGGTGCCGCCTCGTGAGGCGAGCCGTCGGACCAGTGCGTCGGTGAGGCCGGCCGCGCCGCCCTCGGGCACCGGGAAGCCGTGCTCCTGTGCGAGGCAGCACAGCAGCCAGCCGTAGAGGCCGCTGCCCGCGGACTCCGGCGACAGGTCGGTGTGGAGGGCATTGCCGCCGAGCAGGAGGCCCCCGCCCTCGCCGGCGAAGAGCTCCTCGGACATCCGCCGCGCGGGCAGGAGCAGGTGGCGGGCGAACCGGAGAGCGCCCGTGGGGCCCAGGCCGGCCAGGAGCCGCACGACCGGCCGCACCGGGGGGAAGGGGCGGAAGAGCGCCTCGACGAAGTGCCCGCGGAGGGAGGTCCACTGCCGGTACATCTCCCGCCAGGCGTCGCCGTCGCCCCGGGCGAAGCGGTCGACCGACGCGGCGGTGGCGTCGACGTCGGTGGAGATGGCAACCGAGCCGCCGTCGCGCAGCGCGTGGGCCAGCACGAGCGGTGCGCGGCACCACCGCAGCCCGTGCTCCTCCAGGCGAAGGTCCCGCAGCGTGGGGGCGGCTGCCGCCAGGGGGTAGAAGGCGCTGAAGAGGTCGTGCCGGTACCCGGGAAGGGTGAGCTCGCCGGTCCGCACCGCGCCCCCGGGTTCGGGCGCCGCCTCGAGGACGGTGACCGACCAACCGGCGTCGGCGAGGTGGTTGGCGGCGACCAGGCCATTGGGGCCGGCGCCGACGACAACGGCGTCAACCATCACTGCCCGGCTGCTGCACCATCCGTCGCTGCTCCCTTCGCCGGCAGCCCGGCCTCGGAGCCGCTGCACCATGACCAGGCTGGTGCCCCCGCCCCGCCGGTGCAACCCGAAGGTCGTAGCGAGTGCGGCCAGCATGGGGCAACTGCTGGAGCAGAGGAGCGGAGCACCGGCGTCTCAGGCGATCCTCGAGGATCTCATCCCTCGTGGGGGTGTCGTACCCGTCACCGGCGACGCTTCTCCCGAGCGTCATCGGGATCGACGCCAAAGCTCCGGTGCTCGAGCGCCAAGTGTGCGAGAAGTTCGCCGACCGACGCTCCGGTCTGCCCCGCAGAGCCCCTCGCGCTGGTGGAGCCGATGAAGGACGACCTGAGGAGGTGGGACCTCCGTCAGGACCGCCACCCGGGGCGAGCACGACGCATGGCTGCGGGCGGTGTGCCATCATCCCCGGGGACGGCGAGTGGTTCGAGCAGGCCGGCGCCGTGCGGTTCTCAAGCAAGGCGAGAGCACGAGCAGGGGAAGGGGAGGAGACGACATGCACACGGAGATCAAGGGCACGACGATGCCGGTGCTCGAGGTGAACCTCGATCCTGGCGAGGAAGTGATCTCCACCCACGGGTCCCTGTCGTGGATGTCGCCCAACCTCCAGATGTCGCAGACGACGAGCACCGGCGGGGGCAAGGGCGGCGGCCTCCTCGGCGGGCTGAAGCGGGCCCTCGGCGGCGGCGGCCTCTTCCTCACCCGCTACGGGGCCCAGAACGGACAGGCCATGGTCGCCTTCGCCGCCAAGCTGCCCGGCCGGATCTTCCCGGTCGAGATCGGCGCCCAGGGTGGCTTCCTGGTCCACCGGCACGGCTGGCTGTGCGCCACCCCGGGCGTGGTGCCGAGCGTCGGCCTGCAGCAGAGCTTCCGCGGCGGCCTCTTCGGCGGCGACGGGTTCGTGCTCGAGCGCCTCGAGGGCGAGGGGACGGCCTGGGTCGAGCTCGCGGGCGAGACCACCTCCTACGAGCTCGGTGCCGGACAGACCGTGCTCGTGCACCCCGGTCACGTGGGCGTGTTCCAGGACAGCGTCAGCTTCCAGATCACGCAGGTGCCGGGCGTCGCCAACATCCTCTTCGGGCAGGACGGCTTCCATCTCGTGGCCCTGACGGGGCCGGGAACGGTGTGGCTCCAGAGCATGCCGCTGCCGATCCTCGCCCACGCCCTCTCGCCGTACCTCCCGTCGCAGGCGGCCGCCGCCGGAGCGAGCGGCGGCATCGCGGGTGGCATCGCGGGGAGCCTCTTCGGCAACAACGCGTAGGAGCCCCGGGCACCTGGCGCGTGCCCAATTGGCCGTGCTTCGGGCGCTCCACGGCCCCCTGGCGCTCGAACACGTGCGACGAGCGGACGTTGCACCGGTCACCCACCAGCCGGCTTGACCCCCGGCGACCGGAAGCGCCACTCGCGACCGGCCGGCAGGCGATGGGCCGGGCGAGCGAGGACGCGCGAGGGGATCCCCGGGCCCGCTAGGAGACGCGCAGGGCGAACCAGACGATCTTCTGGCCGTCGCCGGACCGGACGCCCCACCGGTCGGCGAGCGACTCGACCAACACCAGCCCGCGGCCGCGCGTCGCCTCGAGGAGGTGTGCCGGCCCCAGCACCGGCGCGGCGGCCGAGTGGTCCCACACCTCGACGGTGAGCTCCGACCGCCGGTAGCTGACGGCCAGCCGGAGTGCCGTCCGGGCGTGGACCACCGCGTTGGTCACGAGCTCGTTGCCCAGCAGCGTGGTGACGTCGGTCACGCCGTCGAGCTCCCAGGCGGCGAGGGTCGTCTTCAAGAACACCCGAGCGGCACGGGCCGCGTCGAGGGTGGCCTCGAGCTCGACCGACGCTCGGACCACGTCCCCGCCAGCGTCGACGACGGGGACGGAACCTCGGGTGTCGCCTGCCGGATCCCCGGTCGATGTGGCGTACCCGGTGCTCATCAGCGCTCCCCGCTCGGCCGGGATCCCCGTACCCGGGAGGTGACGGATCTCTGTCGGTGGGCTGCTCCTGGCTGCCGTGCCAGCACCGCAAGGGCCGCCGATCCAACCCCGTGCAGCCGACCCGTACACTAGAAGGCTCCAGTTGTGTGCGGCAAGCATTGGAGCGCGGGCGACTGCACGCCTCCGAGGAGCGGGAGCGACGGCGCCGACCCCCCTCGAACGGGGTCGTCAGCGCCCCGTGGGACGCGCCGGCCCCGGCGGACCGTCGGAGGCTGCCGCGCCGACGCCGGGCAGCTCGGTTCCTGCCCGGCTCCCGGCCCCAATCCGACGGCGGGTGCCCGAGACGTGGCCGGCGGACGTGCCGGACGCGCCGCGCCCCGCCGGCCGTGCGCCGGGGTCGTCCTCGCGCCGCCGACCTCCTTGGCGCGTCCTCCGAAGTCGGTTGACGAACCAGGCGACGATCGCCAGCACGAGGACGGCACCGATGCCGATGCTGATGGGCGTGAAGGCGGACGAGACCGAACTCCAGTTGGATGCAAGCGCATCACCGGCCAGCGCAAGCGCAAAGGTCCATGGCAAGCTGCCGACCAGCGTCAGAACGCTGAAGGTGCCAACGGGCATCTCGGCCACCCCGGCGGGCAGGCTGATGAACGTCCGCACCACCGGCAGGACCCGGGCGAGGAGCACCGCCGCCCGCCCGTGCCGCGCGAAGAACTGCTCGGCACGGTCGAGGTCGTGCCGGCGCAGCAGTACGTACCGGCCGTAGCGCTCGACGAGGGGGCGGCCGCCGGCGCGGCCCACCGCATAGGCGATCCACGAGCCCACGAGGTTTCCGGCCGTGCCGGCCAAAGCCACGCCGACGACGTTGAGGTGCACGTGGACGCCAGCCACGACCACGCCGCCAGCGAGCGCGCCACCGAACAGCATGACGGCTTCGCTCGGAATGGGCACGCATGCCGATTCGAGCACCATGAGGAGGAAGATCGCCAGGTAGCCGTGACGGCTGATCTGTGTGACGACCAAGTGCTCCACGGCGCTCCCCATGACCCCGCGCCGCCTGCCCTCCGGGTCGAGGTGCGCCCGAAAGGCGGCACGCGCCCCGACGGTCGGGACGGGTCCATGATGAGGGTACCTACACGAGCCGTCGACGGACCGCCGCCAGGGGGCCCGTCATCCCGGCTGCCCTCCGCGAATTCACAGGAACGGGACCGAGCTCACAGGAACGGGGCCGAGGTCCGACGCCGCTGCCTTCGCGCGTCGCCGCCCGTACCCTCTCGAGAGCGACCTCCGGGGGCAGACGAGCTGCCGGCCGTGCTCCATTGAGCGCGGCAGAGGACGAGGACGCATGGGAGGTGTTGCTCCCCCGCTCGCTCCGCAGCTGAACCGGATCGACATGCCGCGCAGATCGGCGGCCCAAAGCTAGTAGATTGCCCTTGTCGCCCGCTTTCGGCTGGCGTGGCCTGTTCGAGAACTCCCCGAGTCGGCCCGATTCGAACGGAGCTCGACATCTTTCAGCCCCAGGCCGAGGCCCTCCGGGGCCTGCCTTCCCCTACACCATCGGGCGCACCGGGCATCGGGATCGCGGGCATGCAGCTCCTGCGTGGTGCCATCGGCAGGACGTCGTGATGGCCAGCTCGGTCGGCAAGCGCCAACGGGAGCAGCAGAAGCTGGAGCATGCCCAGGCGAAGGCGGAGCGGAAAGCCGCCCGGCGGGTCGCCGATGCCCAGCCGGGAGTCGTCCTGTCGCATCGAAGCGAAGCGGAGCTCATCGAGGACTTGACGGCGCTCCATCGGGCGCTCGAGGCGGGCGACGTGTCGCCAGAGGAGTTCGAGAAGCACCGGGACAGCATTCAGGCACAGCTGGAACAGCTCTCGCGATGACCACCCGGACGACCAGCCCAGATGCCACTTCAGCCGGGTACCACCGTGCCTAGGCGCACGCATGCGACGACGCCCCGCCGACGCGCGACGGCGGCAGCCGACGGGGGGAGAGCACCGAGACGGAGACGACTGCCGGCCCAAGAGGTGGATGCCCAAGTCCTGGCCCTACGCGAGGGCGGCAGCTCCTACTCGGCGATCGCTCGCCAGCTGGAGCTCGGACGCGCCGTCGACGCCCACCGAAGCTTCGTTCGTGCCCTCGGCACCCTCGATGGCCCCGCCCGCCAACGGCTCGTCGACCACGAAGAAGCCCGCCTCGACCGGCTCGAGCGACGGATCCGCGACAGGGATGCAGCGGAGCCCGACAAGGTCACGCGCCGCGTGAAGGGCGTGGACAAGCTCCGAGAGGCCATCCGGCCATGACGTCAAGGGGATCCGAGCCCTCTTGTGTCCTCTGTGATCAATCGGCGACGGAGACGACCGAGCCGTCGCGTCGGACGCTGGCTCGCGGGCTCGACCCCAGTGACTCGTCGTACTCGGTCACTGTCATCCTGCCCAACATCGCGCTCTGCGCCGAGCATGCCTTCGACGTGCGCCAAGGGGAACGACTCGTCGGATGGTGCGACAACCCACGCTGTCGAACCTACGGCGAGCTCGGAGAACCCTCTCCCTGCGGCGGCCCCTACGAGAAGTTGGGCCCGGGCAAGCGGTCCTGATCCCCGTGCTCACGGCATCGATCGACGAAGCAACACCGAGAAGAAGGCGAACAACAACATGGCAACCGGAACGGTGAAGTTCTTCAACAGCGACAAGGGGTTCGGGTTCATCACCCCGACCACGGGGGAGAAGGACGTCTTCGTGCACTACTCCAACGTGGTCGGCGAAGGGTACAAGAGCCTCCAAGAGGGCCAGCAGGTCGAGTTCGACGTGGCCCAGGGCCGCAAGGGTCCGGAGGCACAGAACGTGCGACCTGTCTAGGACATAGCCACATCGGCGGGGGCCTCCTGGCGATTCCTCGTCCGCGCCCGAAGCCATCGGAAGGAAGGGTCTCCTTCCCTCCCAATTCCATGTTCTGGTGGCCTGTGCACCGGATCCCGAACTGGAGATCTCGTGTCGGCCACCGTGCCAGTAGCACCTCCCGACTTTCGCGCGCTGACCACGAAGGTCCGCGCCGCGGGGCTCCTCGACCGACGGCTCGGCTACTACGCAGCCAAGATCACCTTCACCCTCGGCGCGTTCGCCGCCGGATGGTGGGCATTCTTCGCCCTGGGTCGCTCGTGGGCCACGCTCGGGGTCGCGGTGCTGCTGGGCATCCTTTCGACCCAGCTCGGCTTCCTCGGTCACGACGCCGGCCACCGCCAGATCTTCCGCTCCCCGAAAGCCAACCGCCTGCTCGGCCTGCTCGTCGGCAACGGACTGATCGGGTTGAGCTTTGGCTGGTGGGTGCCGAAGCACAACGCCCACCACGCCCATCCCAACGGGATCGGCCGTGACCCCGACGTCGGGGTCGGACTGATTGGCGCGCCGTCACCGGACGACCAGGGGTGGGGAGCCTCCCGCCTCGCGGGGTGGATGGCACGACGACAGGCCGAGCTCTTCTTCCCGCTCATGCTGCTGCGCAGTACCGGGCTCTACATCTCCGGCATCCAGGACCTCATCCGTCGTCGCGACCGCGCCGCGATCGCCGAGCGCGTCGTCCTCACCCTGCACGCAGCGCTCTACCTGACGGCCGTCTTCTGGGTGCTTCCCCCGGTCCAGGGGATCGCCTTCGTGGCCGTGCACCAGGCGGTGTTCTCGGTCTATCTCGGGTGCAGCTTCGCCCCCAACCACAAGGGCATGCCGCTCATCGACGGGGACTGCGAGATGAGCTTCGCTCGCCGCCAGGTCGTCACCGCTCGCAACATCACCGGCGGATGGTGGACCAACCTCGTCTTCGGCGGCCTCAACTTCCAGATCGAGCACCACCTCTTCCCGGCCATTCCCCGACCGAATCTTGCTCGCGCCCAGCATCTGGTCCGCGCCTTCTGCGCCGAGAACGGCCTCACGTACTGCGAGGAGAGCGTGACCGCTTCATTCCGTCAGGTGATCCGGCACCTGCGCCTCACCGCGAGCCTCGACGCACCTCCACCGGAGCGTCGGGCGCCCGCTCCCTGATCTGGTCGCAGTCCCCGAATCCTTCGCGTCCCGAGAGCGGACGCGCGCCTCCAACGCCTCGTGTCACACGACCTCCGCGCCGAACGCCCGGGACGTGACGTCCCGGGCGCCCGCTTGGGGGACGCGACAAAACAGTCGAAGGCGTCGCGACGGCGTCAGGGGCCTCGGCGGCCGACGCTCGAAGCGAAGGACCAGCCGTCTCCCCGGGGCGCGAGGGCTCCTCGTGCGGGAGCCGGCGTGCCGCTCCTAGCCCGGTCGGACTGCGCTCGCCTGGAGCCCCTTGGGGCCCTGGGTGGTCTCGAACTGCACGTGCTGACCCTCTTCGAGGTTCTTGTAGCCCGTTCCCTCGATCGCGCTGTGATGGACGAACACGTCCGGGCCGCCGTCGTCCTGCGTGATGAACCCGAATCCCTTCTCAGCGTTGAACCACTTCACGGTGCCTGCCGCCACTGGTCATTCCTCCCGCGCGCGAATTTGTTGCCGAGAACCAGGGTGATCAACGGCCGGGGTCGGTCCGCGCTACTGCGCCGACTCCCTCGTGCACATGTTAGTCCCTGGCCGAGACCGCCGCCGACGTTGGCGCCCACGATCCACCGGTGGCGGCAACGGCCGACTGCCGCTCAGGGGGCTCTGACCGCTCGAGACGTCCCGGGCCACTCAGTTGGGCGTCATGCCGACCACCGGCACGGTCAGCGTGGTGTCAGCCGTCGACCCCTCGAACGGTGTGGTGCCGAAGCCGAAGACGCCGCCGTCACCGGCGTCGAGCCAGTGCCCCTTCCCACCGGGGGCTGGCACCACTCCGACCACCGGAACGTCGGGGCGCTGGCCGCCCTCGGAGCCGTAGAACTGGGCGCTCCCGAAGGCGAAGATGCCACCGTCGGTGGGGAGCTCCCCCGAGGAGTGCGGCGGGCCCATCGGTCTGCTGGTGACCGAAGCTCGTCGAGAAGGCCTCCCGCCGGACGACATCGACGCCGTGGCCGCACCCCGTCCGCAGCGACCAGCTCGTGCGTGCCGCCCGACCTGGCCTCCCTGGAGCCCGCCTCTCCTGATGCGCTGCGCACCTTTGGGCGCAGGCCGTCGTTGAGCGTCCGCGCTGACCGTTCGATGACCCGCGACGTTTTC
>DAHUZJ010000124.1 GCA_027306585.1 Acidimicrobiaceae bacterium
GCGGCATCGGCTGAGCTGCTCGCCGATGTCGGTGGCGCCGCTCGCGCGGGTTCGCACGACGTCCGGCCGGGTTCCCCCGGCAACGGCGGCTTCGGCTGCGCAGTCGTCGACGGTGCGGGACAGGGTCGACCACGGACGCCGGCGCCTCGGGCCGGCCAAATGCCCGGACGCGGTCATGTTCGACGCCCACGGCGTTCACCTCCTCGGCGTCAGGGCTGGGTGGCCAGGGTCACCGTGGCTGTCGCCCTCTTCCCGTTGCGTGCGTACGTGAGGTGCAGGACGTCGCCTGGCTTCTTGCCCAAGGTGGCGGCCACGAGCTGGTCCGTGCGCTCGGCCGTCTTGCCGTCGATCTGGAGGATGACGTCACCCTGGCGGAGACCGGCTGACTGTGCCGGGCTCCCGCTCTCCACGCGGGTCACCAGGAGGCCCGGTGTCGAGCTTGTCGACGTCGTGCTCTGTGTGGCGAGCGGGACGGCCATCAGCCCCAGGTAGGCGTGCGTCACGTGACCTGTGGTGATGATCTGGTCCGCCTCCGTCGAGGCGACGTTGGAGGGAATGGCGAACCCGAGCCCGATGCTCCCACCGCTGGCCTCGCCCGATGTCGACGGCACGGAAGCCCCGGCCGACGGGACGCCGATCAGCTTGCCGCTGCAGTCGACCATGGCACCGCCGGAGTTCCCCGGGTTGATCGGTGCGTCGGTCTGCAACGCATTGATCAGGACCGCCGGCGTTGTCCCCTCGCCCGGTACCGTCACCGTGCGGTCGAGGGCGCTCACGATCCCGCTGGTGACGGTGCTGGAGAGGCCGAGGGGCGCGCCGAGCACCGTGACGGGCTGCCCGACAACGACGTCGGTGGACGATCCGATGGCGATCGGGTGCAGGCCGGACTGGCCGTCCACCTTGATGACGGCGATGTCGGTGAGGGGGTCACGGCCGACGAGGGTTGCCCGGGCCTCCTTGCCGTCGTTGAAGCGGACCGAGATCGAGCCGCCTGTCGCCGCCGCCGCCACGACGTGATTGTTGGTGAGGATGTAGCCCTCGGACCGGATGACCTCACCCGAGCCGACGCCGCCGGTTGTCCCGCTCCGGACCGAGATGGTGACGATCGACGGCAGCACCTGCTGGGCGATCTTCGTCGCCGAGCACGACGCCGTGCCCGTCAGGTGCGACACGGGCCCATTGGAGGATGTCGTCAGCCCCCAGGCGACCAGACCGCCGGCCACCCCGCCGACCAGAGCAAGAGCCGTGCCGCCCAGCGCCAGACGCACACTCGAGTGCCGCGCCGGGAGTGAGGTCGATGTGGCCCGTGGTGGAGTTGTGGTCTGTGGCGTGGCCATCGGCGGCCCTCGACGATCTCGACCGGCTCGTGCGGGTGACCGCAAATCGGCCGCTGCGCCAGCTTTCACCGAGCCGGGTGGAAGGAGAAAGGGACGAAGGTCCCATCGCCTGCTCCGAGGGATGACGACCCACCTGTCTGGGCGATTGGGTCGTTCGCGCCTGGTGTCGAGACCAGTCCTGCCGCATGATCGTCGAGGCCGGTATGACGTTCACGAGATCGGAGGATCGGTTCCGTGGTTGCGTACACCTATCCACTCCTCGACATCATGTGGACCATGTTCGTGCTCTTCGCGTTGTTCGCGCCTGGCTGGATCGGTGCGCCTACGCGGGCAGGTGGCGGGAGACAGTCCTGCGCTCGGCGATGTCCCTCAAGCTGCTGACGTACGCGCCGTCGGGGGCGCTCGTCGCCGCGCCGACGGCCAGCCTGCCCGAGCAGATCGGCGGCCCGCGCAACTGGGACTACCGCTTCACCTGGGGCCGTGACGCGTCCTTCTCGGTGGACGCCCTGCTGCGGCTCGGCTCCACGAGCGAGGCTCGCCAGTTCCTGCAGTGGCTGGGGGCACGCGTCGGCGAGCAGGCGGGCGGTCCGTCCGGACCCCTCGAGATCATGCACCGGGTGGACGGCTCGAGCGATCTCCGCGAAGAGGTGCTCGAGCACGCCGAGGGCTACATGGGCTCGAGCCCCGTCCACATCGGCAACGGGGCCGCCGACCAGCTGCAGCTCGACATCTACGGGGAGGCGATGGACGCCCTCGCCATGGCCGACGACGTCGACCCGATGGGCCACGAAGGGTGGGTCAAGCTGCGCTCGATCCTCGACTGGCTCGTCCAGAACTCGGACCAGCCCGACGAGGGTGTGTGGGAGACCCGCGGCGGCCGCAAGCGCTTCACCTACGGACGGGTGATGTCGTGGGTGGCGATGGACCGCGCGATCCGCATGGCCTACCGCAGGGGGCGCCCCGGGCCGGTGGCGGAGTGGGCCCGGGTCCGCGACGCCGTCTACGACCAGGTGCAGACGACATGCTGGAACCCCGAGCTGCAGGCGTTCGTGCAGCAGCCGGGCACCGACATCGTCGGCGCCGTCAACCTGCTCATGCCGGCCGTGGGGTTCGTCGCCCCGAAGGACCCGAGGTGACTGTCGACGCTGGGGGCGATGGACCGGGACCTCGTGACCGACAGCCTCGTCTTCCGCTACAACCCGTCGGCGTCGCCGGACGGGCTCCCGGGGAGCGAGGGGACGTTCTCGCTGTGCTCCTTCTTCTACGTGCGGGCGCTGACGGAGTCGGGCCGGCCCGAGGAGGCCCAGTACGCGTTCGAGAAGATGTCGACGTACGCCAACCACCTGGGGCTGTACGCCGAGGAGATCGACCCGAACGGCACCCAGCTCGGGAACTTCCCGCAGGCGTTCACCCACCTGTCGTTGATCCGGGCGGCCACGACCCTCGACGAGGCGCTCAACCGCTCGGCCGGCGAGCCGCTCCAGTCGCTGCGCCGCGTCGGGATGCCCGCGGCGCCCAAGGTCCGCCCGTTCGCCGCCGCGTGACCGGTCCGGTGGCGGCGCCCCGATGGGTGGCCGCGCCGTCCCCGGGCACGTCGGCGCGGCGGCGGACGTCGGCGGTCGCCGGCCCGGGCGGTCAATGGAGGATGTTGACCGCCCGGGCGGCCACGACGGCCACCGTCACGATGGAGATGAGCGACTCGGCGCTCATGAGGGCCTTGGCCGCCCGGCTGAGCGGCATGGTGTCGGTCGGGCTGAAGGCGGCGGCGTTGGTGAGCGACACGTAGAGGTAGTCGAAGAAGGCCGGCGACCAGCCGGGCTGGGCCGTCTCCGGGCTCACCATCTGGGGGAACTGGAAGTCGGGGTACCGTTCCCGGCCCTCGACTCGGGCCAGCGGGCCGCCCCGATCGAGTTGCCAGAACCACAGGCCGTAGACGATGACGTTGGTGAGCCACACCGAGAGGCCGCCGTAGAGCAGCGAGCGTCCCCGGGTGATACCGCCGAAGAGCACGTCGTCGACGAGGAGGGCGATGGAGACGACGTTGGCCAGGTTGAGGAGGGCGATGACAGCGAACACGAGCAGCCGGACCTCGGCCTCCTCGGCCCGGCGGCGGTAGGCGCGCACCAGGTAGAGGACAAGGAGGAGGGTGGCCTCCAGGATCGGGATGAGCCACCGGGGCCCCAGCGCCAGCTGGATGGGGAGGAGGAAGTAGAGGCCGAGGGCGGCCAGGATGGCCAGCGCGGCAGGCCAGTGCTGCACCCGCTGCTCCATGGTCGGCGGCACGCCCCGCAACGTACCGCCGGACCGCGAGCGGCCGGCGGACCTGGTCCGGTGGGGGCGGGCGCGGCGCCCTGCGGGGCGCCCGAGCAGCCGCCGGAGCGCCCGGGTATGTTGGCGAACGTATGTTCGCAACACCTGAGCTGCTCGCCCTGGCCGAGCGGGGTCGGCCGACCGCCGCCAGCCGGACGAGGCTCCTGCCGGTGGCCCCGCCGCTCGCCGCCCTCCTGCCCGACGGGGGACTGCGCCGGGGCACGGCCGTGCGCTGCGGGGACCTCCCGCTGGCGCTGGCCCTGGCCGCCGAGGCGTCGGCTGCCGGTTCGTGGTGCGGCGCGGTGGGGGTGGACGACCTGGGCGCCCTGGCCGCCGCCGGCTACGGCGTCGACCTGCGGCGGCTGGTGGTGGTGCGGGCGGCACCCGCCCAGTGGGCGCTCGCCGCCGGGCACCTCGTCGACGGCGTCGACCTGGTGCTGCTGGGCCCCCCATCCCACCCTCGCGCCTCGGCCGTCCGTACCCTGGCGGCCCGGGCCCGGGACCGGGGCACCGTCCTCCTGGTGGTCGGCACCCGGTGGCCGGGGCCGGTGGAGGTGGCGCTGGAGGTGGGCGCCGCGCACTGGCGCGGGCTCGGCGAGGGCGCCGGTCGCCTCGCCGGGCGCCGGGTGACCGTGACCGCCCGGGGGCGGGGCGTCCCGGTCTCTCGGGAGCTGTGGCTGCCCACCGCCGAGGGACGGGTGGCATGACCCGGCTGCTGCTCGTCGAGTGCCCCGGGCTGGTCGAGGACGCCACCGACCCCGGCGCCGCCCCCGGCGCCCCCCCCGACGCCGCCACCGACGCCGACGCCGCCACCGCCACCGCCACCTTGCGCACCTTCGCCCGAGTGGTCCAGGCGCTGACGGAGGTCTGCCCGTGGGTCGACCCGGTGCGCCCGGGAGTGGCGACCCTGCCGATCCGGGGTCCGGCCCGCTACTTCGGCGACGAGCAGGCGGTGCTGGCCCGGGTGGCCGAGGTCGTGGCCGGAGCGGCCGGGCCCGGGGACCTGGTGCGCCAGGGGGTGGCCGACGGCCTGTTCGCCGCCGGGCTGGCGGCCCGGGCCGGGGTCCTCGTCCCCCCGGGCGGGACGCCGGTCTTCCTCGCTCCCTGGCCGGTGGCCGCCCTGGCCGACGCCGACCTGGCCGAGGTCCTGGTGCGTCTGGGCCTGCGGACGCTCGGGGCTTTCGCCGCCCTGCCGGCCGCCGACGTGCTCGCCCGCTTCGGTGCCAATGGCGCCCGCTGCCACCGGGTGGCACGGGGGGAGGACGGCGAGCTGCCCGGCCTCCGGGTACCGGGGCTGGCGGCCCGCCTGGTCACCGCCCTCGGCCAGGACCTGGCGCCCACCGAGCGCCAGCCTGGCTTCTGGGGCGGCGCCAGCGCCGCCGACGAGCGGGCGGCCGAGGTCCTGACCGCCCTCCAGCGCCGGCTGGGCCACGACGCGGTCCTCGTCCCGGTGCTGGTGGGGGGAAGGGGACCGAGTGACCGGTGCCGTCTCGTCCCCTGGCATCCCGACGGCGCAGCCGACGACCCCGACGACCGCCTGCCGTGGCCGGGGCGCCTGCCCCCGCCCGCGCCGGCCCGGGTCGCTGCCCAGGCGGCCGACCTGGTCGACGGGGACGGGACCCCCGTCGGGGTGACCGGCCGCGGCCTCCTCACCGCCCGGCCGGGCCGGCTGTCGGTGGCCGGTGGGCCGTGGGCCGCCGTCGCGGGCTGGGGTGGGCCGTGGCCGGTGGAGGAGTGGCGGGCCGGGCGCCGCGCCGCCCGCCTCCAGGTGGTGACGGCGGACGGCGCGGCGTACCTCCTCCTGATCGAGGAGGGCCGGTGGCGGACGGAGGCCGTCTACGCCTGACCATGCCGAGGACCATGCCGACCCCGTACGCCGAGCTCCACTGCCACTCGAACTTCTCGTTCCTCGACGGGGCATCGCACCCCGAGGAGCTGGCGACCGAGGCGGCGCGCCTCGGCTTGTCGGCGCTCGCTCTCACCGACCACGACGGCCTCTACGGCGTGGTGCGGTTCGCCGAGGCGGCCCGCGAGGTCGGCCTGCCGACCGTGTTCGGAGCAGAGGTCAGCCTGGCGCCGGCCGGCCTGCGCACCGGTGCGCCCGACCCCGGCGGCCGCCACCTGGTGGTGCTGGCCCGGGATCCCGACGGCTACGCCCGGCTCAGCCGGGTGCTGGCCGACGCCCACCTGACCGGTGGGGAGAAGGGACGGCCGGTGGTGCACCTCGAGACCCTCGCTGCCGCCCACGGCGGCCACTGGCAGGTGCTGACGGGGTGCCGCAAGGGGGCGGTGGCCGCCGCGCTGATGGACGCCGGGCCGGCCGCGGCCCGCCGGAGGCTCGACGAGCTGGTGGCGGCCTTCGGCCGGGACCGGGTCGCCGTGGAGCTGTGGGACCACGGGGACCCGGTCGACTCCACCCGCAACGACGCCCTTGCCCGGCTGGCCGTCGAGGTGGGGGTGGACCCGGTCGCCACCAACAACGTCCACTACGCCGCCCCGGCGCACTTCCCCTTGGCCACCGCCCTCGCCGCCGTGCGGGCGCGCCAGCCGCTCGACCGGCTGGCCGGGTGGCTGCCGGCGGCGGCGACCGCCTGCCTGCGCCCGCCGGTCGAGCAGGCGGCCCGGTTCGCCCGGTGGCCGGGGGTCGTCGAGCGGGCGGCGGAGCTGGGGGCGGCCTGCGCCTTCGACCTGCGGCTGGTGGCCCCGCGGCTGCCCGACTTCCCGGTGCCGCCCGGTCACACCGAGCAGAGCTGGCTGGTGGAGCTGGTCGAGCGGGGCGCCGTGCGGCGCTACGGCCCCCGGGAGGCCGAGCGGATGGCGGGCGCCTGGGCCCGGCTCGACCACGAGCTCGAGATCATCGGCCGGCTGGGGTTCGCCGGCTACTTCCTCACTGTGTGGGACATCGTCGAGTTCTGCCGGCGCGAGGGCATCTTCTGCCAGGGGCGGGGCTCGGCCGCCACGTCGGCCGTCTGCTACGTGCTCGGCATCACGCTGGTGGACGCCGTGCGGCTGGGGCTCTTGTTCGAACGGTTCCTGTCGCCGGCCCGCGACGGTCCGCCCGACATCGACCTCGACATCGAGTCGGGACGGCGCGAGGAGGTCATCCAGTACGTCTACGACCGCTACGGCCGTCACCACGCCGCCCAGGTGGCCAACGTCATCACCTATCGCCCCCGCTCGGCCGTGCGCGACCTCGGCAAGGCCCTCGGCCACGGCCTCGACGAGGTCGACCGGTGGGCCAAGTCGACCGACCGAGGCCAGCGGCTGGCCGAACGCGACGACCTGCCGCCGCTCGTGCGCCGCCTGGCCGCCGAGGTGCTGCGCTTCCCCCGGCACCTCGGGATCCACTCGGGCGGGATGGTGCTGTGCGACCGGCCGGTGACCGACGTGTGCCCGGTCGAGCCCGCCCGCATGCCCCGGCGCACGGTGCTCCAGTGGGACAAGGACGACTGCGCGGCCGTCGGCCTCGTCAAGTTCGACCTCCTGGGCCTGGGCATGCTCGAGGCGCTCCACCACATGGTCGACCTGGTGGCCGAGCACCACGGCGTCGAGCTCGACCTCGCCGCCCTCCCGCAGGAGGACGCCGTCTACGACCTGCTGTGCCGGGCCGACACCGTCGGTGTCTTCCAAGTGGAGAGCCGGGCCCAGATGGGCACGCTGCCGCGGGTGGAGCCTCGCTGCTTCTACGACCTGGCCGTCGAGGTGGCCCTCATCCGGCCGGGGCCCATCCAGGGCCACGCCGTGCACCCCTACATCCGGCGCCGGCGCGGCGAGGAGCCCGTCGCCTACCTCCACCCGCTCTTGGAGCCCGCCCTCGAGCGCACCCTCGGGGTGCCGCTCTTCCAGGAGCAGCTGATGCAGATCGCCGTCGACGTGGCCGGGTTCAGCCCCACCGACGCCGACGAGCTCCGCCAAGCCATGAGCCACAAGCGCTCCGACGAGCGGATGGCACGGCTGGGGGACCGCCTGTTCGCCGGCATGGCGGCCAGGGGCGTGCCCCCCGACGTGGCCGGGAAGGTCTACGAGTCCCTGTCGGCGTTCGCCAACTTCGGGTTCCCCGAATCCCACGCACTGTCGTTTGCGTCGCTGGTGTACTCGTCGGCGTGGTTGAAGCTGCACTACCCGGCCGCCTTCACCGCCGGCCTCTTGAACGCCCAGCCCATGGGGTTCTGGTCGCCCCAGACCCTGCTGGCCGACGCCAAGCGCCACGGCATCGGCGTGCGGCGGCCCGACGTGGACGTGAGCCGGGCGGGTGCCGTGCCGGTCGAGGAGGGCACGGCCATCCGGCTCGGGTTGGCGTCGGTGCGCAGCATCGGGAAGGAGACGGCCGAGCGGCTGGCTGTCGGCCAGCCGTGGGAGAGCCAGGAGGACCTGGTGCGCCGGGGCGGCCTCGCCCGCCCGCAGCTGGAGGCACTGGCCCTCGCTGGGGCGCTCGACGGTCTCGGCCGGGGCCGACCGGCAGCCGAGGCCGGGGCCGGGGCGGGGGCCGGGGCCGAGGCCAGGCGCCGGGCGCTCGTGTGGACGGCGGGCGCGGCGGCCCAGGCCACCGCGGGCCGGTTGCCGGGGATCGTGACCGGCGCCGACGCCCCGCCGCTGCCACCGCCTCGTCCGCTCGAGGCGGTGGGCGACGACCTCTGGTCGCTCGGGGTGACGCCGGAGCGGACCGCCATCGAGCTGGTGCGCCCGGCTCTGGACCGGCGCGGGGTGCTGCCGGCGGCTGCGCTCGCCGGGGCAGAGGCCGACGGCCGGGTGACGGTGGCCGGCGTGGTGACCCATCGCCAGCAGCCCGAGACCGCTCGGGGGGCTGTCTTCTTGAACCTGGAGGACGAGACGGGGATGGTCAACGTCGTCTGCTCGAGGGGGGCATGGATCCGATGGCGGCCGGTCGCCCTGACCTCGCCGGCGTTGGTGGTGAAGGGCCGGCTCGAGCGGTCCCAGGGTGTGGTGAACGTCGTCGCCGAGCGCTTCGAGCTGCTCGAGCTGGGACCGGTCCCCGGGTCGCGCGACTTCCGCTGAACGGCCGCTAACGGCCGCTCCCGGCCGTGCTGCCAGCTGTCGGGCCAGGCCAGGCCAGGCCGGGGCGGGCCACGCCGGGGCGGGGCTGGGCGCGACGAGGCCCGCCCCGGAGGGCGGGCCTCGTCGATCAGCTCACGTGCCGAGATGCCCGAGAGGGCTCAGCCGCGCGTCCGGGGGATGCCCGCCTTCTCCAGCACCGTGGCGCTCACGCCGACCGCACGCCACGCGGAATAGGACAGGCCTTTGCGGGCGCTGTAGTCCTTCGCCACCCGGATGAACTCCTTCTCCAGGGCGCCGACGTCGACGGCCTGTCCCGAGTGGGCCAGCTCGGCTTCCAGGTCGCGCTGCTCCTGGACCAGGTGCAGCCGATTCAGCGGGCTGGCGCTCTCCAGCTCCTGCTCGATGGCGGCCAGCTTCTTGCGGATCGAGTCGATCGTGCGCTTCCGGCCGCGGCGAGGCTTCGTCGACTCCAGCGCCTCGAGATAGGCACGGACAATACGGCCCTCTTCCCGGCCCTTGGCGAGCGCCGCCTTGTGGGAATCCGTCATAGGGCCCGGCCTGCGAGCCCTCTTCTTGGTTGCAGTCGTGGTCGGCATGATGCCGAGACTACACCCAAAGATCACCCATTACGCCAATGGCCATAAGAATTTCTTGGCATTCGTTGACTACTGGAACCGACCTCTCCGGCACAATCCATGGAAGCGGACATCGACCCGCTGCGAGAAGTATTGGAACTGACGGACTGTTCGTAGGGGATCGTTTGCACGGCGACGGCGTGCTGCATGCTGCCAGAACGTTCCCCGTCGTGAGCCAGGCGTGAGGTCGGAACGGTGACGGAGCACCTCCGGGCTCCACGCCGGTCGATCCGAGCCGCCGCTCGCCCGTGGCCGTGCCGCCATCACGTCGGCGAACGTCGGCGAACGTCGGCGAACGTCGGCGAACGTCCGCGAACGTCCGCGAACGTAGGCGAACGTAGGCGAAGGGCCGGAGAAAGGTCAATGGGTGCTCGCCAATCGCTCCTGCAGTGCGGTCTTCCCGGTGCGAACCCGGTGCTGCAGTGGCGCAAGTTGGGCCCTCTGGTTGGGAGCTATCCGAACGTTGGCCACAAACCGCGCTGAAGTGTATTCGTCCGTGGTGGCGGGCCGCTCCGAGCACGGTGGCGCAAGTCCTCTTGTAATGCACCCCTATTGCAACCAATGGGCCCTGTCTCGATGGCGGGGATTCGTCCGTGTCGCGCCTTCCTACCCGTTGCGTACAGCCGTCCTTGGTGAGCGCTCGCAGGCGGCAACCGGCCTGGCCGGCCCCGCAAGAATCGTCGCCCCTGCGCTGACCGAGATGTGCGAGCGGTGGGTAGGATGGAGGTGTCCGGCAATGACCGGGCGTCAGTCACAATGCGACGGAGCCCCCGGCGAGGGGGTTTCGTCGCATTCGGGCTCCCGTCGGTGGCTCGGTCAGAAGCGGGCGGGCCCTGTCTGGCGGTCGAATGCGGCGTTGATCTCTCCCCCGACAAGAATGGCGACGCCGGTCAAGTAGAGCCAGAAGATGAGGATCGCGACGCCGGCGAACGCGCCGTAGGTGGACGTGAAGGAGCCCGACGCCGACGTGTAGACGGAGAAGCCGAGCGAGATGAGCGCCCACAGCGCCGTCCCCACCATGGCGCCGGGGCTCAACCACTGCCAGCGGGTCTCCGCTCGGTTCGGGCCGAGGTAGTAGAGCAGGGTGAAGAGCAGCCCGATGAGGACCAACGCCGCGATCCACCGGACCACCGTCCACCCGATCCGCAGCTCGACACCGCCGACCGGCGCGGTGTGCGCCAACGCCGAGCCGATGGCGCCACCGAACACGACGAGGGCCGACGCCCCTCCGCCGAGCACCACGGCCGCCGCCAGCAGCGGCAGGGCCCGCAGCCGCTTGGCGAGGAACGAGCGGTCCCGGGTGATCTCGTACGCCATGTCGAGGCCCTCCTCGACCATGACCATGCCCGAGGTGGCGCTCCAGAGGCCCACGGCACCCGCCACGACCACGGTGACGACCGACGTCCGCTGGTTGCTGGTGGCGTGCTCGATTGCCGTGGTGAGGACGCCGGCTGCTCCCGCCGGCAGGGCATGGGTGACGCCGTGGATGAGGCGCACGGTGACCGAATGGGGGAGCCGGAGCAGCGAGGACACCCCGAGCAGGGCGATGATCCCCGGGAACAGGGAGAGGAACCACCGATAGGCGAACGCGCCCGCGGCCACCGACACCCGGTCCTGTCCGGTGTGCGCTCGCGCCGAGCGGAGCGCCTGCCGCCAGCTGGACTCCACCGCAGCGCGGCGCCGGGCATCCACGTCGATCGGCTCGTGTCGGGTCACGTGCAGCTGCACCACCCGTCGCCGGATCAGAGCTCTCGCGCCACTCGCAGTTGACCGGAGCCGGGGAGGGGATCGCGTGGCTCGCGGCTGCCCGAGCCTCCGTCGTCCCGACGGAAGACGACGGTCACGGCGTCGCCCCACTCGGCGTCGGCTCCGGCGCCCGGCGACTGGCTCATGACGACGCTGCGGCAGTCCCACGTCAGGGCGTCCAGGGGTGGCCCGTCGGGCTCGGGCCCGATCAGGACGAGCTCGAGCTCGTCGCAGACCCGCCGGGCGTGGGGGACGTCCATCCCGACGAGGTCAGGAACCGTCGAGCGCCCTGGGCGCGGTTGCGATTGCACCGAGCTCCCAGGATACCCGGTCGCAGCACACTGCGACCGGTGGCCGAGCCGGTCGGCCGGGACGATGGGACCTTCGGCATCTGGGGGCACCGGGCCCGTCGGCGCACCGTCGGGTGATGGGGCGAAAGGAGGTGTGCCGACCATGGGTGCACGAGAAGAGCACATCGAGGTCGTGAAGCGGGGCTTGGACCTGCTCGAGCACCGCAGCTACGACGAGTTCCGGCCGTACCTGACCGACGACGTGGTCCTGTACGGGGCGTTCCAGCCTGCCGTCCGGGGCGTGGACAACGTGATCGCGGCGATGAAGAAGTCCGACGAGGAGCTCGGCGGGACGACGGAGGTGGAGTCAGCCGACTACTTCGGCGACGACAACCAGGTCGTGTCGCATGAGCACATCCGGTTCAGCCGCGGCGACCGCACGATCGAGACCGAAGCCGTGCACGTGACCGAGTTCCGGGGCGGCAAGGTGTCGAAG